>NZ_BAAGDE010000014.1:0-117860 GCF_054660795.1 Mycobacterium sp. MUNTM1 | reverse complement strand
CCCTCCGGGCGGGCCCCCGCCCGGACCGCCGGCCCCCCCTGGCCCCGGACAGGGCCAATCGGTTCCTTCGCCTGACTATTCGGGTCCGATCGAAGTAGGTGGCCAGTGAGCGGGCGCACAGCGCGGATCGCGGTGGCACTTGCCCTGGTGTTCGTCCTCGCCGGCGCCATCGTCACCATGCTGCAATCCGAAGCCGGGATAGGCCGAACCACCGTCGTTGGATACTTCGCCAACAGCACCGGCCTCTATAACGGCGACAGCGTCGTCATCCTTGGCGTGCCGGTCGGCAAGATCGAAAAGATCGAACCACAACCCGACCACGTCAAGATTACCTTCTGGTACAACGACAAATACAAGGTGCCCGCCGACGCCAAGGCGGTGATCCTATCGCCGTCGCTGGTCACGCCTCGATCCATCCAGTTGACCCCCGCCTACACCGGAGGGGCGGCGCTGGCCGACAATGCCGTGATCCCCCAAAAGCGGACCGCGGTCCCCGTGGAATACGACGACTTTCGTCAGCAGCTGGAAAAGCTAACCCAGGTGTTGCAGCCAACCACCCCGGGCGGGACCAGCACCTTGGGACAGTTCATCAACACCGCCGCCGACAACCTCCGCGGCCAGGGCCCCGACATCCGCAACACCATCATCAAACTGTCGCAGGCGATCTCAGCGCTCGGTGACCACAGCAGCGACCTGTTCACCACCGTCAAGAACCTGTCGATTCTCGTTTCCGCGCTCCACGACAGCGACGATCTGCTGCGCCATCTCAACCAGAACCTGGCCGCAGTGACGGGCTCGCTGGCCAGTGATCCCAACGACCTTGGCAACGCAGTGCGCGACCTCAACGACATCGCCAACGACGCGCGAAACTTCGTCGCCGACAACCGTGAAGCGCTCGGCGCCACCTCAGATAAGTTGGCGTCGGTGACCCAGGCCGTCAACGACAGCCTGGACGACGTCAAACAACTCCTGCACGTCGCACCGACCGCATTTCAGAACTTCCTCAACATCTACCAGCCAGCACAAGCAACGCTGACCGGAGCATTGGCATTCAACAACTTCGCCAACACCATCCAATTCCTCTGCGGGGCAGTGCAAGCCGCATCACGGCTCGGCGCCAAAGACGCAGCCAAGTTGTGCGTGCAGTATTTGGCGCCCATCATCAAGAACCGTCAAGTGAATTTCCCCCCGCTAGGGGAAAACCTGTTCGTGGGAACCACCGCACGCCCCAACGAAATCACCTACAGCGAAGACTGGCTGCGCCCCGACTACGTTCCTCCGCCGGGTGCCGCCGCCCCGCCGGCTCCGTCTGACCTCCCGCCCCCACCCAATGCGCCACCGCCAGCGGCTATTTCACCGCAATCCGGCGACGCACCACCCGAAACAGCGTCGGCCCAACCCACCCCGACCAACCCAGACGACGGCCTGCGCGGAATGATGATGCCCCCCGGAGGTAGCCAATGAGGCGATCACCAAACCGCCACCGCGCGGCTGCAGCATTACTGGCGACCTGTGTGCTCGCAGCACTATCTGGCTGCGGATTCAAAGGACTCAACTCGGTCGCCCTGCCGGGAACAAAGGGCGGAGACTCTAGCGCCTACACCGTGCAGGCGCAGATGCCCGACGTGCAAAATCTGCAGCAGAACTCGCGAGTCCGCGTCAACGATGTGACCGTCGGCAACGTGACCAACATCGAACTGCAAGGCTGGCACGCCCTGGTCACCATGACGATTGACGGCGATGTGGACTTGCCGGCCAACGCCACCGCGACCCTCGGACAGACCAGCCTGCTCGGTTCGGTACACGTCGAACTCGCACCGCCTGCCGGGGCTGCCCCCAAAGGCAAGCTGACAAACGGCTCAGTAATCCCGCTGTCCTCCGCGGGGGCTTACCCGTCCACCGAACGCACGTTGGCCGCGGTGTCGCTGCTGTTGAACGGCGGCGGACTTGGCCAACTCCAAGACATCACCAAGACATTGAGCACCGCGTTCAGCGGACGCGAACAAGACCTGCGCAACCTACTGGGCCAACTCGACAAATTCGTCGGCTACCTCAACGACCAAAAACACGACATCATCGCCGCGACCGACAGCCTCAACAAACTGGTCGGCCAGTTCGCCGACCAGAAACCGATCGTCGACAAAGCCCTCAAAACTATCCCCGAAGCCTTGACGGTTCTCAAAAACGAACGCAACAACCTCGCCGACGCGCTCGGCGAAGCCGGCAAATTTGGCGCACTGGCAGCTGACTCGGTCAGCAAGACCAAAGAAAATTTGGTCAAAGAACTCAACGACCTTGGTCCGGTGCTGAAGTCGCTGGCCGATGCCGGACCGGCACTGACCCGGGCGCTCGGTTTCTACGGAACCTTCCCATTCCCCGCCGAGACGCTCAGCAAATGGTTGCGCGGCGACTACGCCAACCTGACCGCCGTGGTCGATCTGACGCTGAGCCGTATCGATTCATCGTTGTTCACCGGCACCCGCTTCGAGTGCAACCTGACCGAGCTAGAGCTGCAATGGGGACGCACCATCGGCCAAATGCCCAGCCCGTGCACCGGCGGCAGCCAATACAACCCCGGCAACCCGCTCGTTGTGCCCTACCACTTCGACCAGGGGCGCTGACATGCAAAATCTGACCCGGCGCACCAGAATTCAACTCATCGTTTTCACGGTGATCAGCCTGACCGCCGCCGGCATCATGTTCTTCAACTACATGCAGATACCGAGCACGTTCTTTAACGTCGGCCGCTACACCGTCACAGTGCAGCTGTCCCAGGCCGGCGGCCTGTACCCGGGCGGCAACGTCACCTACCGTGGCGTAGAGATCGGACGAGTCAAAGCCGTGCAGCTAAGCGCGACCGGCGCCGAGGCGATATTGCAACTCGACTCCGATGTCCACATCCCAGCCAACTCCGATGCCCAGGTGCACAGTGTCTCCGCGGTCGGCGAGCAATACGTCGAGCTCATTCCCCGTAACGGGCAAGGACCGTCCCTGAAAAACGGCGATGTCATCTCCGTCGACCGGACCTACGTCCCGCCCGACATCAACTCCCTGCTTGCCGCCGCCAACCGCGGCCTGTCCGTCATCCCGCGCGACAACGTCAAAACGGTGGTCGACGAGGCCTACACCGCCATCGGTGGACTGGGTCCCGATCTCTCCCGACTGGTGAACGGCACCACCCAGCTGGCCGCCGACAGCCGCCGCAACCTCGACCAAATCACAAACATCATCGACAACTCAAAACCCTTGCTGGACAGCCAGACCGACTCCTCAGACGCAGTTCAAGCCTGGGCTTCACACCTGGCCACCATCACCTCCGAGCTCCGCGACAACAACTCCTCAGTCGCCGGCCTGCTGAAAAAGGGCGGCCCCGCCGCCGCCGAAGCCCGGCAGTTGTTCGACCGACTCAGCCCCACCCTGCCGATCGTGCTGGCCAACCTGGTCAGCATCGGGCAGGTTGGCGTTACCTACCGTGACAATCTCGAATCCCTGCTGGTCGAGCTGCCCCAGGGCGCCGCAGACATCCAAGCGATCGGTGTCGCCAACCGCAACACCAAACAGGGCTACAACGGCGCTTTCCTGAGCTTCAACTTGAACCTCAACTGGCCGCCGCCCTGCACCACCGGCTTCCTGCCCGCCCAACAGCAGCGGGCCCCCAGCTACGAGGACTACCCCGACGCGCCCAAAGGCGACTTCTACTGCCGGGTGCCGCAAGATTCGATGCTCAACGTGCGCGGCGCGCACAACTACCCGTGTGAAACACGGGAGGGCAAACGATCCCCGACCGTCAAACTGTGCGAAAGCGACCAAACCTACGTTCCGCTCAACGACGGCTGGAACTGGAAAGGTGACCCCAACGAGACGTTGAGCGGCCAGGGCGTGCCGCAGCTGCGACCCGGCGACGAACCGCCCGGGCAACAGCCGCCGCCTTCGCCGCCCGGCCCGCCACCGCCACCGATCGCGGCCGTCCAATACGACCCGTCCACCGGCATGTACATGGGACCCGACGGCCGCATGTACAGCCAAGCCGACCTGGCCCACGGGAGCACGAAGGAGAAAACATGGCAAAGCATGCTGATGCCGCCGAAAAAGAACTGACTGAAACAGACTCCACGGCAACGTCATCCGCGTCAACGTCGACCAACAACGCGGATTCACTGGACTCCGACATCGCACCCGAGACGACCGCTGACACCCAGCCAGAAGAATCGACGGCCGACTGGGCCCAAGACTGCGATGCCTCCGTCGAGAACCAACCCGACAGCGAAGCCGGGGACAATACGCCCAAGAAGCCACGCTCGCCAGTGCGGATGGCGATGGCGTGCCTGCTGGTGGTCTTCCTCGCGCTAGGCGGGCTGGGTTGGTGGTTCGGCTACCAGCTGTATCAGTCACACCAAGCCCAACACCAACGCCAGTTATTGATCGGCGTTGCCCGACAAGGTGCGCTGAACCTGACCACCATCGACTGGCACCACGCCGACGCCGACATTCAACGTATTCTGGATTCGGCCACCGGCACCTTCTACGACGATTTCTCCCAACGCTCTAAGCTTTTCGTCGACGTGGTGAAAAAGGCACAGTCGACCTCTGTGGGAACCATCAGCGAATCCGGTCTGGAATCGCAAACAGGAGACCAAGCCCAGGTCCTGGTGGCTGTCGCTGTGAAGACCTCCAACCTCGGTGCAGCCGAGCAAGACCCGCGACACTGGCGGATGCGCATCACCGTGCAAAAAGTCGGGAGCGAGGCGAAAGTGTCTAACGTCGCATTCGTTCCATGAGACCCCGGCCCGCAGGGCAACCACCGACCAATCCAAAGATCAAAGTTAAGGAGGCGCCACAGTGGGGATCACATCCGGGTCTGCAGTTGACCAAAAAGAACTGAAGGCCGCTGACGAGACGACGCAGCCAGCCGACGCCATAACCGACCAGAACGACAAAACCGATTGCGGTGAAGACACATTCGACGACAATGCCGTCGCTGAGGCGGACAACGAAGACGGCGATGACGACCGGGCAGTTAGTTCAGAAGCCGATACGACACCCTCACCGAAACGCCGACCCAAATGGTCACGCGTAGCGGCCTTCGGGCTACTGCCCGTTCTGGCGTTGGCCGCGGCCGCCGGCGTGGGCTACCTCAAATGGCAAGACGCCTGGGACCGGGGGGCTGGGGTTGCCGGGGTCGAATCACTGGCCGCGGCCAAAGACTCCACCGTTGCCATCCTGTCCTACCAACCCGACACCGCCGAAAAGGACCTCGGTGCCGCCCGCGATCGGCTCACCGGCAAATTCAAGGACGCATACACACAGTTGACCCACGACGTTGTCGTGCCAGGGGCGAAGAAAGAGCACATCTCAGCGGTCGCGACCGTGCCCGCAGCGGCCCTGGTGTCAGCTGCGCCGGACCACGCCGTGGTGCTCGTATATGTCAACCAGACCGTGACCGCCGGCAATGACGTCCCCACCGACACCTCGTCCACCGTGCGAGTGACTCTGGACAAAAGTGGTGACCGCTGGCTGATCTCATCGTTCGATCCGCTGTAAGCACCCGAGTGCGAGGCTTAAGCCATGATGTCGCGGACCTGGTCTTCTCATAGGCCTCAACATCGCCGCACCTGCTGCCTCCACGTGCCTGCGCCAGTGCGCTTCAGCGGCACCACCCGTGCGAGCTTCGAGTAAAGCTGCCAGTCGTCTATAGGATTTCAACAGCCTCGTGTACTCGGCCTTGGGTACCGTAAGAGCTGCACTGGCAATTGAGATTGCCGCAGCATGTCTTTCACCCATCTCGTGCAGCATCCCGGCGATGATCCCCGGCGTCGCGTTGCCCGAAAGTTCGACCATGCGACGATGCAGGTGCGCCGACCCGAAGCCAATTCACCGGCTTCCCAGGCGCGAGGCACGTCAACGACCAACCGTCGGAATTCTTTGTGAGCCGTACCGGCGCCACGGTCGGCGAGCAATTTGGCGGCCGGCGGCTCGATCGCGGTGCGTGCCGCCAACACGTCCGCCAGCGTCGTGCCCGTCAACGCCAGCAACAGTCCCGCCGGTTTCGCGACGATCTCGGGGCCAGGTACGCGCACCCGCGCGTCCGTCCGGGAACCGCGGCGCACCTCAATAAGGCGTTCGGACTCCAAACTCCTGCCGCCTCCCGCAGAGTCGGCGTGCTGATCTGGACATGCGCCATAAGATCCGCCTCACGCGGCAGGTAGTCACCGTCTGAGCTGCCCGTCGACCACCATCCTGCGCAGCGTGCACGCTACGAGCTCCGCCGTCTTCGGCGCGCGTATCCTGACGGTCGCGCTCTCGGCTGAAGAACATCGGCGCAAGCGACTCCGGCCGAGACATGCGACCCCTCCTCCTGGCTGAGCTGATGTAGCACTCGTACACCATGCCGGCGCGCACTGTCGCGTAAACGCCCTGGTCGCAGCTGGCGTGTATTAAAGACGCGGTTTTAGCCCTGGCGCCGGGCCGCCGGGCACCAGCAGATCGGTCAGCTCACCCCATCGTCATCCAACCCTGTAGGATCCCCAAAACAGATAACCATTTATCCGATTGTCGCTATGGAGGGAATCGTCGATGAAGCGCCTTGTTCTCGACGCAGAGCACGAGCAGTTCCGCGAGACTACCCGGCAATACATCGAGCGTGAAGTCGCGCCGAACGCCGACAAGTGGGAGCGAGATCGGATCGTCGATCGGTCGGCCTACGTCACCGCCGGAAAATACGGTCTGATCGGATTCAACCTGCCCGAGGAATACGGCGGCGGAGGTTCGGATGATTTCCGATTCAACGCTGTCATCAACGAAGAGCTGTCGCGCTACGGCAATGTCGCACCGGCACTCACGTTACAAAACGATGTAGTCGGCCCATACTTCACGACACTTGCCGACGAGGAGCAAAAACAACGCTGGCTGCCAGGCATCGCCAGTGGCGAGACGATCGTGGCGATCGCCATGACCGAACCCGGGGCCGGTAGTGACCTAGCCGGCATCCGCACCTCGGCCCTTCGCGACGGCGACGACTGGGTCCTCAACGGCTCGAAAACCTTCATCTCCTCGGGCATCAACTGCGACCTCGTGGTCGTGGTCGCACGCACCGACCCCGAGGCAGGCCATAAGGGATTCACGCTGTTAGTGGTGGAACGCGACATGACGGGTTTCACCCGGGGCCGCAAACTGGACAAGATGGGCTTACCGTCGCAAGACACCGCCGAACTGCACTTCGAAAATGTTCGCGTTCCGGCCGCCAACATGCTGGGCAACGAAGGCCGCGGCTTCTATCACCTCATGCACAACCTTCCATCGGAGCGCTTGTCGATCGCGATCTCGGCCATCGCCGCGGCGCGCGAAACATGGCGTCAGACTTTGCGATACGTCAAGGACCGCGAGGCGTTTGGGCAGCCGATCGGCAGCTTTCAACACAACAGATTCGTCATGGCCGAACTCGATACCGAACTGGAGATCGCCGAACAATACATCGACCGGTGTCTGCGCGCCGTTGTCGACAAGGAGCTGACCGCCGTCGAGGCAGCCAAAGCCAAATGGTGGTGCACCGAGCTAGCCAAGAAGGTCGTCGACGCGTGCGTGCAGCTGCACGGCGGATACGGCTACATCAACGAATACCGGGTGGCACGCGACTACGTGGACACCCGGATCATGACCATCTTCGGGGGCACCACCGAAATCATGAAAGACCTGATCGGACGGGATCTGGGTCTGTGACGAGACCAACGTCAATTGCGCCGGCATCGCCAGCGCCACCAAAACGCTGGGCAAAGGCGGACCATTTCCGATCACGGAGTTCCAAAAAGTCGTGCAAGTCAACCTGATTGGCACCTTCAACGTCATCCGCCTGGCCGCCGAACGCATCGCGAAGACCGATCCAGTCGGCGAGGAGGGCGTGATCATCAACACCGCCTCCGTCGCCGCCTTCGAAGGCCAGGTCGGGCAGGCCGCCTACTCGGCGTCGAAGGGCGGCATGGTGGGCATGACCCTGCCCATCGCGCGAGATCTGTCCCGTGACCTGATCCGCGTCGTCACCGTCGCGCCGGGTTTGTTCAAGACCCCGTTGCTGGCATCGCTGCCCGAACCGGCTCAACAGTCGCTTGGCCAATAAGTACCGCACCCAGCGCGCCTCGGCGACCCTGATGAGTACGCTGCCTTGGCTGCCCACATCATCGCCAACCCCATGCTCAACGGCGAGGCGATCCGTCTGGATGCCGCCATCTGTATGGCACCCCGGTAATCAGCGTGACCAGCCGGCCCAGTCCTGCCATGGCGATACGTCGACTCACCGGCGGTAAACCCTTCGCGAATGCTATCCCGGCGACACATTTCGCTACATGTCCGGACGAAAAGAACTTGTCAGACAACGTATTCGGTGGATTCACGGCCAAAATCGATGATGTGAGTCATAGGGCGCATCGACGGCACCTAGGTGATTGACCAGAATTCCAGCAGCGTGCGCAACGCTGCCACCAGCGGCAGCGGTTGGTCGAGCATGGGATGGTGGCCGGCTTCCGCGAGCTCCACGAACGGGCCCCTAAGCTGGAGGAGGGACCGGATGCGTTCAGCCATTGCGAGGGACACCAATCCGGCTTCACAGCGCAAATAGCCTACGCGACAACGCATTGTGATCATCATGTCATCCAGCGAGTCGTCGTCCACGGGAGCCGGATCGAAGAGCTCACCGCCGAAGATCGCCGGGTCGAACTTCCAAATCCACTCTTTGCCGGATCTCCGTATCGATTCGGCTGCGATGTGATCGCGGATGTAGGGGAGGAGTACCTCCTGGGAGGGCACAGCCGTGAAGCGGGCCAAGATTTCGTCTCTGGTCGCATAACGGGTGTGATTGCGGTTGCGCAGCCGAGTTGCTTCGGGCGCACGGTCGCGCAGCGGCGAGTCGATCACCACCATGCTGTTGACCTGATCGCCAAAATGCATGGCCGCCTCGGCAGCGACCCAACCGCCCATACTGTGCCCGACGATGGTCGGTTGCCCCAAGGCCCCTGCGGCCGCAGAGGCGGCCATCACTTCACTTGCCCAGGTGCGCAGATCGTAAGTGCCGCGAATGCCGCTATCACCGTGCCCGGACAGATCGGGCGCGATCACGCGATGAGTGCGGGAAAAAAAGGGCGCGATGTGATCCCACCAACCCGAGTGCGCTCCGCCGCCGTGCACGAGCACCACCGGGGGTCGTGCCCGATCGCCCCACGCGCGGAGATGGATGTGGCAGCCCTCGACGTCGACGTCGGAATGCTCTGGTTGTTGGTTGAGCGCGGCGCTGAACCAGGATGGTCGAGTCGCCGCTGGAGTCGAACGAGAAAACAGGTTAATGACCTCCGTGTCCGGAAATTCAAGACCAGCCCCGACGCCTACTGACTTTACGGCGTCAATGGCGCTCCGATCGCTGAAGGCCGATACCGAAGTCTTTTAAAGGCCTTGAGCATCAGGCTCGACCTATGGCTCGCCATGACGACGAAATGTGTGCATCAAGGCGAAACTGAACGAGCAGGGACATGTCCGGCTCGCCGATGCCGATAAAGGGAGACTTAAACATGTTGTCTGGGTTGATCTTTCGTGTCACTCAGCATTTCCGTCCCCAGGTTCGGATGTATACGTGACCCGGTGCGGTGCATGAGCCCGGCGGCGTTGCGCTTCGAGCGCTGGTGCGCGGCCCAGCGCCTGATGCTGTACAGTTCCCATTCGACGGAACCCAAGTTCCGTCGCAGTTGAGTCGCTGACGATTAACAGCTAGACGCCTGGATGGCATCGCAACACACAAGCGGAAAACGAAGGGCGAGATGCCTTGTTCCGAATGCTCACCAAGGTGTGGATGCCCCTGCTCCTCCTAGTGGTGATTTCGTTGGGCGCATACACAGTCGTCCGGATCCGCGACACATTCGGCACCTATGGCACCGTCGGAAGCGGCGAGGGCAGTGGTGACAACACCAAACCGTTCCATCCCAAGCACATCACCTACGAAATAACAGGTGCGCCGACTGGAACGGTGAACGCCAACTACCTCGACGAAAATGGGCAGCCGCACCTCGTTGATACCGCCGCGTTGCCATGGTCCTACACCATCGTGACCACGCTGCCCTCGATGTCGGCCAACATCGTGGCTCAAGCCAGCACAGAGGTACACGCCTTGCGGTGCCGCGTCCTTGTCGATGGCCAGGTGCGCGACGACCGCAAAACCGACGACTACCAACCGTTCATCTACTGCTTGGTGAAATCTGTATGAGCAACCCGCATCTGAAGCCGCGCCTGCCGGTAATTCCTCGGCTGATCCGCGCACTGTCGTTGCCAATCATCCTGGGATGGCTCTTAATCGCCGTAGCCCTCGGTGTGTTCTCGCCCTCTTTGGACGATGTTGCGGCCCAACACTCGGTGCCCATGACTCCCAGAGACGCCCCGGCGTTCAAATCAATGATGCACATCGGCCAAAAATTCCAGGAGTTCAACACCGACTCCACGGCGATGGTGGTCCTGGAAGGCCAGGACAAACTCGGCGACAGCGCGCACGACTTCTACAACCACATTATTAGCAAACTCAAACAAGATCGCTCCCATGTCCAGAACATCCAAGACTTCTGGGGCGACCCGCTGACCGCTGCCGGTTCGCAAAGCCCGGACGGCAAGGCTGCCTACGTCCAGGTATTCCTCAACGGCGCCCAAGGCACGACCCCCAGCCATGAATCCGTCGCCGCGGTGCGCAAGATCGTCACCGACACCCCCGCGCCACCAGGCGTCAAGGCCTACGTGGCCGGCAACACCGTGCTCAACGCCGACACCAGCGTGGTCGGACACAAGAGCATGGCCACAATGGCGCTGGTCTCCATCGCCGTCATCTTCGGGATGCTACTGCTGGTCTATCGGTCGATCGTCACCACCATCTTGTGCCTGGCAGTAATCGGCATCGAACTCTCTGCGGCCCAAGGCGTTACAGCTACCGCAGGCGACCTCAACATCATCGGCCTCACCCCGTACGCCGTCAGCATGATCACCATGCTCGGCATCGCTTCGGGGACCGACTACGTCATCTTCTTGCTGGGCCGCTATCACGAAGCACGATCGATCGGCCAAGACCGTGAGGAGGCCTTTTACACCGCCTACCACGGCGTGTCCCACGTCATCCTGGGCTCGGGTCTGACCATCGCCGGTACCTGCCTGTGCCTAACGGCAGCCCGGCTCCTTATTTCCAGACCATGGGACTGCCCTGCGCGATAGCGCTGCTCGTCATCGTCTTCGCCGCGCTGACCCTTGCACCGGCAGTGTTGGCTGTCGGCTCACGGTTAGGCTTATTTACCAGACGCGCGGTCGATGTGCGGGGGTGGCGCAAGGTGGGCACCTCGGACGGGTGATCACAGTGCAGGATGGGGTGCAGGTCAAGTATCTCTACGCCCTTGAGGGGGTTGTCGATTCGGGCAATCGCGCGCCAGATGGGGACGTCACGGAAAGCGGCTGCTGGGGCGATTGCAGCGGAGCCACCGCCGCGATATCGGCGTATTTGGGTCCGTGACATTCGACCCGTGTAAGCCGCGTACGCGGGAGCTGTTGGCGCAGATCCCGATAATGCGGCGAAAATCATTGGGCGGTGGGTGGGTAGGTGGTTGGTTGGGGCTGGCGCGAGTACGTGCCCAGGGATCCGGCGGACCGGTTGTCGCATCGGCCGGGTGATCAGGTGCAATGCGCTCTGTGGTTTCCGCCAATCCAGCTTCCGCTGGGCCAAGGCCAGCACGGGTCAACACCGGTGACGGTGGCAGCGTTTTCCCGGTTGATTACCACGATGATGATTTCGAACCCGCACGACCTGGTCTCTGTTGACCTCCAGTTGGAGGCCGTACCGCGACAGCTGTTCTAGGACATTAAATCTGGTATCGGTAGCGGCGTCGAGATACGTGACCCCTTCGAGGCGAACAGTGTAGGCGCGCCGAATAGCCATGATCCAAACCGCACAGCCGATACCGGCTCCGGTCGGTAATCCCAGCATGCTTGGAAGCGTCAGGCGGCAGACCAACCAGCGCGTTCAGCGTTTTGTACGGGCATGATTTGCAATCAGCGTCAGGCGTGTGACATAGCTGCCAGCTTCACTTGCCAGAAACAACAGGGCACCGTCCAATTCCTCCTCCGAGCGTCCGCGACGGCGCGCCGAGATCCGTTCCTCGATCCACCGGCCCGCACCGCGCTGGAATCAGCCTGGCCCAAGGGCGTTGACAACGGATGCCATAGCGGCCTCATTGATGGGCCAGCTCGCGAGTCAACGTGATCGTACCGTCCTTGGTACTCGAGTGCCCGCCGGTGGGGAGTCGGGCGGTACCCCGCCACCCACGATCCGGAAAATGTTGACCACCACGCCGCCCTCGCCGCGCATCCGCATGGTGCGCGCGACGGCATCCGAGAGCCGAAAAGAGGCTATGAGGTTCACTGCGATCTGATCCTCGACGTTGGTAACGTCTTCCCGGGGCGGGCTTGGAGGTCGCCACACCCGCGATGTTGATCAGGGCGTCGATGCGGCCGTCAACTGTGCCCGCGAAGACTGATCGCGACCGCGCGATAACCGGCCGAGGCGAAGAGGTCCAGGAAGTGTTCGTCCCAGCACCGTGCGAAATGATAAGTGCCACGGGCAAATAGCAGCGGTGCGGGGTGCGCCGGACGAGCAACGCACTTGTCGATTATTTTGAGCACGCGCGCTCTCCAGGTCGAGATGAACGGCTATGCCAGCGAAGCGGTGTCAATTACAAACCGGTACTTCACATCGCTGGCCAGCACCCTCTCGTAGGCTTCGTTAATGCACTCGGGCTCGATCAATTCGATTTCGGGCGCGATGCCGTGCCCCGCGCAGAAATCCAGCATCTCCTGGGTTTCGGCGATCCCGCCGATTGCCGATGCGGTCAGCCTGCGGCGCATGAGCGCCATCATCGGTACGGTGGGCGGGTGTCGGGGCATGCCGAGTTCGACCATCGTGCCGTCGATTTCTAGCAGCCGCAGATACCGGCCGACGTCGATATCTGCTGATACGGTGTTCAAGATCAAGTCGAATGAGCGGGCAAGCTGCTTGAACGTGTTTGGGTCTGCAGTGGCGTGATAGTGACTCGCGCCCAGCCGCAGCCCATCCTCCATCTTCTTGAGGGACTGACTAAGTACCGTGACATTGGCACCCATCGTCGCGGCGAATTTGACAGCCATGTGGCCGAGACCGCCAAGCCCGATGATCCCAACGCGCTTAGCCGCTCCGGCCTTCCAATGCCTCAGCGGCGAATATGTGGTGATGCCGGCGCACAGCAACGGTGCCGCAGCATCTAGCGGCAATGCGTCAGGTATGCGCAACACGTAGTTCTCGTCGACGACGAGAGCGCCGCTATACCCGCCCTGCGTCAGCTGACCGTCAGTGCCTACGCCGCCGTAGGTTGGAACCATGCCGCGCAAGCAGTACTGCTCCAACCCGGCAACGCAGTTAGCGCAGTCGCGACACGAGTCGATAAAGCAACCCACTCCAACCCTATCGCCGACTGCGTGCTTAGAGACTTCGGAACCGATCGCGCCAACAACGCCGGCAATCTCGTGGCCCGGCACCAGAGGGTAAGTCCGCTGGCCCATCTCGCCACGGACAATGTGAATATCGGAATGGCAGATACCGGCGAATTTGATCACGATCGCGACGTCGCGGGGGCCGATGGGGCGACGCTCGATCGTGGTCATCGCCAACGGTTCGGTCGCAGACGGGGCGGCATAAGCCAAGACAGTGGTCATCATTGTCCTGCCGCTAAATGAGGCCCGGGGTTAATCACCCCATGCTCGGACACGGGACCGCGCGATCGCCAGCGAGGGCCTTGCGACTGAAGCCGAGCCGATCGATGACTCCCGGACAACTTTGTCGGTACCAACCGTGACTCTATGAGCTTACGTGAGAAACCGTCGGCTCCGCTTCGATTATTGAGCAAACCGTGCACAAACATATATATAGTTATACTATAAGCTGAGAACTCTTGTATACGGCTAGTTTCAAACATGCGTCCGTGGTTTGCCAGTACGGAGTTGTGCCCGGCGGGGGGTGGATGCGAGTTCGCCGAGTCGGTCAAGGCATGCCACACACATATAGCAATGTATTGCACCGTGGCTGGGTACGGTTGTGCACTGGTATGAGCGAGCAGGACATGATCGACTTCCACCGCTGAAGGTTCCGACGACGAAACTTCCCAGTGTGCGGAAGACGATCGTGCCACCACGCTACTGAAGCTCGATCGGCCCGGCCGCACAACGCATTAGGGCGCCTAACAGGATCGACGAACGGCTGAGCGTGGATATGATCACGGCCTCGAAGAAACCGGGGCACAGCGGGTATCGTTGTCATTCAAGGCATTTCCCGAGATTTCCGAGAATACGGATCGCGGTTGGATCCAGCGCATTTGCTATCGGTTAACCCACGTCCTGGACCCCTTGATCGCGTTCGAATCGCTATACAGATACGCGCGTAAGTCCCCGCGTTGAGGTCCGTCGTTACACGCTGATCTCGATGCCCCAGTTGAAGTACCCCAGGTTTTGTTCGTGGTTGAGCATAACGATCGGGAAGCCGGGTCCCCGTCTGCTGGGCGACCGTGCGAGGTGTCTCCGATCTAAAGAAGTTGGATGGCTCATTTCCTGACCTACAGGCCCACATCAGCCCACCCCATCGGCGCTACTGGCCGCGCGCGGCGAGGCGGCGGTCACCGTGCACGAACAGACGAACTCCTGGCGACTTGGGCCGCAGACCTGCGCACTGGTGTCGCAGCATCTCTACCCGCAGATGCCGTTCACATCACGCCGCCCCGACGAGGCGGTGATCGCACCGGACGGCACTGTGTTCGCTGAAATCGTCAGTCGCACAACCCAGGCGCGTCACGGTCCGACCGACCCGGCGCTGCTGACCGCGTTGGCCGAGCGGGTGCGCGAACTGACGTGGCATGACTACCGGCGAGGCGGAATCAGTGAACCGCTGACCGCTGCCGACATCGCTGTGGTGGTGCCCCACGTGGCCCAGGCCGGTGCGGTGCGGGCGCTGCTGCCCGACATGCCCGACGTGCTGGTGGGCACCGTCAACGCCCTGCAGGGCTTGGAACGGCCAGCTGTCGTCGCGCTGTACCCGATGGCCGGATACCCACGCCGAATCGTTCGCGCTTGACGCGGGTCGCATGTGCGTGACCCTGAGCCGTCACCGGGCGCCTGACGATCCTCACCGACCCGGCAACCGCGCTGCTGCTCGACGCCGCCGCTGACGACGATCCGCAAGCCGCGCACGCGCGGGCGGTGCTGGCCGCGCTCTGACCGGGCGCGGCCAGGCCGCGAAACCCACCCCACCCCGTGCCTCCACCCTCACTCGGCACGGGTGAGAGTGGAAGGTTGAAAGGAGCTGTCAAAGCCAGGGTTTCGTCGATGGTCCGGATTTGTCGGTGTGGGGCAGTAGAGTCGCACCTGTAGGGCAGGCCATTCGGGTCGGCCCGCGGTTCCCGGAAAGGGGAGTTGTGGTGACTGCTGTCGTTTAGGGTTCGGTCGCCGTGGTGTCGCGGTCGGTGGCGGAGGCTATGGCCGCCGGCGTGCCGGCGGGCGCCAGGTCTATTTCAGGGCTCTGCGATGCTGGTTGGCTCCCCGAGGATTCGCGCGATGCCCGCTTTCTGCTGTGGCGCCTTCGACCGTGATTGCCCACCACACGGTCCGATTCACTGCGCAGTTGGAGCAGGTGCGTGGGCCGATGACGCCCAGTACGCGTATTCGCGGCGGGTAGTCCCACCCCGTGTGATAGGCGGCCTCGGCGGTCAGAATCTCCTCGGTGCCGCAGACCTCGCAAATATGGCGCAACTGCATGGCCTCACGGTAATGACATGGGTGACAGATAGTTTCGGCATTGTCGGGCCTCATTGAATCTGGGGCACTTTGCACGTCTTGACCTGCGATGCCGCAGTTGCAGTGAGAACTGACAGGCGAGCGCTCTTTCGCTTCACCGATACGCTGTGCGCGCGGCGTCGATCTGTCAGCTGGCCATGCCGGCGAAGAACGCGCCCGTAATGAGGCCGATGATCATGGCTACGAGCACCTGCCCGAGCGCGGCGGCCACCAAGGTGGAGCTGACCCCGGCGATGAAGAGCATCAATACCAGGCTCACCCACAGCCGGTGGGTGGTCAACGTTCCCGCGGCTGGAGATGGACCGGCGATTGCCGCACGGTTCTGCCTTCGGATCATTTGTTTGCCTCTATCCATGGGTTTGATCACAACTTACACGGCCGGTGAGCTGAATCACAGCCTCCACCAGATTTTTGCTCAACTACGCCATCGCGGCGGTGAAGTGCAGGATATTGGGTCTTTCGACGACTGGCTCGCGAGTTGCTTGGTTGTCGAATTCTGGTGTTCTCACGGCGCAACCCAGGCCGCCGTGGCCGGCGCGGGCTGTTCCGCGGCCCATGCGTTAGCGGCGGAGTCCGCTCGCCTGAGGTACGTTTCTCACCGTCACAAACCGAGGAACTCCGGTTCCGTTACGGCGGGCGGTGCGGCTACTCGATGCCATGTGGCTTGATCAATGAACCGAATTGGGCAGGGGCATGCAGTGGTGTACCGGCTGATGAAGCGCTTGTGGATCCCAATGCTTCTCCTGGTAGTGACTGCGCTGGGTGCTTATGCCATTCTGCGCATTCATGGGTCCGGAGGACCGCGAGCGCCGAAGTCCGCGGAGGGGTCTGGGATTACCGCGAACTTCAACCCGAAGCACATTACGTACGAGGTCAGCGGCTCCGGGGGCACCGCGAATCTCAACTACCTCGATGAGAACGGTCAGCCCCATCTCGTCGAAAACACGCCGATGCCTTGGTCGTTCACTATCGTGACGACGTTGCCGTCGATGTCGGCCAACATTATGGCTCAGGGTGACCGAAATGTCAGCGGCCTTCGATGCCGGGTGACGGTCGACGGTGACGTGCGCGACGACCGGTCCAGCACCGATTTGGTTAAACCGTTCATCTACTGCTTGGTGAAATCCGTATGAGCATCCAACATTCGAAGCCCCATCGCCCGTTCTTGGGGCGGATGGTCCGGATCTTTTCGCTGCCGATCATCGTGTTCTGGGTGCTCGCCGCGGTCGGGCTGGGTCTCCTGGTCCCGTCTCTCGATGAGGTGGCGGCGAGCCGGTCGGTGCCGATGAGCCCGACCGATTCGCCGGCGTATCAGGCAATGCTGAATATCGGCAAAGTCTTTCAGCAGTACGATTCGGATTCTTCGGCGATGGTCGTGTTCGAGGGCAAGGACAAGCTCGGCGATTCCGCGCATAAGTTCTACGACGAGATCGTCGCCAAGCTGAAGGCCGATCACCAGCATGTGCAGAACGTTCAGGATTTCTGGAGTGATCCGCTCACCGCTGCGGGCTCGCAGAGCGTCGACGGCAAGTCGGCGTACGTGCAAATCTTCCTCAACGGCTCGCAGGGCACTAGTGAAAGCCATGAGTCGGTGGCCGCCGTTCGTCACATCGTCGATTCGGTACCGGCGCCGCCGGGTATCAAGGCCCACGTCGCCGGCAACAGCGTTCTCAACGCCGATACCAGCGTCGCCGGGCACCAAAGCATGGCAACGATGGAGTTGGTATCGGTCGCCGTCATCATCGTGATGCTGCTCGCCATCTACCGCTCGGTCGTGACGATGCTGGTGTCCATGGTCATCATCGGACTGGAACTCTTTGCTGCCCAAGGTGTTACAGCCGGCGCCGGTTACCTGCACATCATCGGTTTGACCCCGTACGCGGTGAGCATGGTGACCATGCTGGCCATCGCCGCCGGAACGGATTACGTCATCTTCCTACTGGGCCGGTACCAAGAGGAAAGATCGAAAGGCTTAGATCGCGAAGACGCGTTCTACGTGGCCTATCACGGTGTCTCGCACGTCATTCTGGGTTCGGGCTTGACGATTGCGGGTGCCACCATGTGCCTGAGCTTCACCACACTGCCGTACTTCAATACCATGGGTCTGCCGTGCGCGATTTCGGTCTTGGTGATCATCGCCGCCGCGCTGACGCTCGCACCGGCAATACTCACGGTGGGGTCCAAATTCGGTCTACTCGACGCCAAACGTGACCTCTCCGCACGGGGTTGGCGCAAGGTCGGCACCGCTGTCGTTCGGTGGCCGATCCCGATCATCTTTGT
Source organism: Mycobacterium sp. MUNTM1 (assembly GCF_054660795.1). Lineage (NCBI taxonomy): Bacteria > Bacillati > Actinomycetota > Actinomycetes > Mycobacteriales > Mycobacteriaceae > Mycobacterium > Mycobacterium sp. MUNTM1. The sequence continues at coordinate 99,704 of NZ_BAAGDE010000014.1, read as the reverse complement.
CACCACCATGGTCGCCGTCATCGGTTTCACCAGCCTGCTGACCTATGTACCGCAATACAACGACCAGAAGTTCACCCCTGCCAACATGCCCGCCAACCTCGCCATGGGCGTCGCGGACCGGCACTTCTCCCAGGCTCGCATGAACCCGGAATTGTTGATGCTGCAGGCCGATCACGACCTGCGCGACCCCGCCGACATGCTCGTCATCGACCGGGTCGCCAAGAACGTGGCACATATGCGGGGCATCGATCGGGTGCAGACCATCACGCGCCCACTGGGTTCGCCGATCGAGCACAGTTCGATTCCATTCATGCTTGGTGCGCAAAACGCCGGCACCCTTCAGTCCGCCAAGTTCAACAACGACAACTCAGCTCAAATGCTCCAACAGGCCGACGAAATGAGCAGGACCGTCGCCAGCATGGAACGCATGTACACCATCACCTCCGAGCTGACGGCGACCACACACAGCATGGTCGGCCGCACTCACGAGATGGTGGACACCACTAAGGAGTTGCGCAACAACATCTCCGATTTCGAGGATTTCTGGCGACCGATCCGTAGCTACTTCTATTGGGAGAAGCACTGCTATGACATTCCGATCTGCTGGTCACTGCGGTCCGTCTTCGACACTCTCGACGGCATCGACGCGATCACCGACGAGCTCCAGGGCCTCACAACCGATTTGGACCGCTTGGATCAGTTGATGCCACAGATGTTGCCGATTCTGAAGTCGACCATCGACTCAATGAAAAAGATGCGCGACTTCATGATCGCGACCCACAGCACCATGGCCGGCACCCAGGCTCAGCAACAGGAACTGGCCAAAGGTGCGACCGAGATCGGGCTGTACTTCGACCAGGCCAAGAACGACGATTTCTTCTACCTGCCACCGGATGTGTTCCAGAACCCTGATTTCAACCGTGGCCTCAAGATGTTCGTCTCGCCTGACGGTAAAGCTGTCCGTTTCATCATCACCCATCAGGGCGACCCCGCCTCCACCGAAGGCATCGCCCACGTCCGCGACCTCAAAGGTGTCGTCGCGGACGCCGTCAAGAACACCCCATTGTCCAATGCGCAGGTTTCGCTTGCCGGCACCGCGTCGATGTACGCCGACATGCAGGACAGCGTCAAGACCGATCTGATGATCGCGGTCATCGCGTCGATGATCCTGATCTTCGCGATCATGTTGGTGATCACCCGCAGTCTGGTGGCAGCACTGGTGATAGTCGGCACCGTGGCCGCATCGCTGGGCACCGCATGCGGGCTGTCCGTGCTGCTGTGGCAAGACATCCTGGGCTTGGGCGTGCAGTGGATTGTGATTCCGCTGTCCATAGTGATCTTGCTGGCAGTGGGCTCGGACTACAATCTGCTCGTGGTTTCGCGCCTCAAAGAGGAGATACATGCGGGACTGAACACCGGCATCATCCGCGGTATGGGAGCAACCGGACGCGTCGTCACCGCGGCAGGGATGGTGTTCGCGTTCACCATGATGTCGATGATCGTCAGCGACCTGCGCGTTATCGGCCAACTGGGTATGACCATCGGCATCGGTCTGATCGTTGATACGCTGATCGTGCGTGCGTTCATGACCCCATCGATCGCCGCGGCACTTGGCCGCTGGTTCTGGTGGCCGATGAACACCTTCAACATCGTGAACAGGACCCGTCCCGGGCAGTATTCCGACGACAGCACCGCACCAATCCCGCGAGTCCCGACCACATGAGGGCCATCCGAGCATCTGGCCGGCCGTCGACACCATCGTCGACGGCCACTCAACCCGGGTCCACCCCCGAATCGGAATCCAAACTGCGCCAACGTACCAACGGGCGCCTGGACCGCTCACGTGATCCCGCGATCCTCAACGCCGCCTTGGAAATTCTCGCCGAACGCGGCTACGACGCCACCAATATGAACGACATCGCCGCACGGGCCGGTGTCGGTAAAGCCGCCATCTATCGCCGCTGGTCATCCAAGACAGCACTGATTACCGACGCGTTGGTCTATTGGCGACCGGATCTGTTGGACGACGACCCGCCTGATACCGGCAGCCTAGCGGGTGATCTGGACGTCATCGTCGAGCGCGCAGCCCGCAACGACGATGGCCTGATCTCCAACGACCTGATCCTGCGCGTCGCGTTGGAAGCTGCTCACGATCCCGATCTGGCTTCTGTACTCGACGATTTGATTCTTTTCAAAGGCCGCCGGGTGGTGTCAGCCATTTTCGCCCAGGCTGCCGAACGCGGCGAGATTTCCGGCGACCGCGATTGGTCACTTGTCGCCGATGTGATCCCGGCGATGGGTCTGCTACGCGCTGCGGGTGGACAGACCGTCGACGCCGAATTCGTGCAGCACGTCATCAATACGCTTGTGATGCCGGCAATCACTTGCTCCGCCGGTGGCACCAGGCCCGACCGCCGGTAACTCGCTACGACTAATCACCGCCGGGTCGGCGTTGAATCTTATCTACTTAGATGCGAACGGCCATCAGCCCCTTGGCTGAAGCTCGTCCGAGCCAACCTCTCTGAGGTTGGGTTCAACGTTCCACACCGCAATGCGCCGCTGGCCAGCCGGCCTGCACATGACCGACCTCGTACAACGCCATCATCGCCACCGCGCAGCGAGGCTGCATGCGCAGCACCGTCGTCGAGTATGTCGAGAACGAAGGCATCGCCTGGCAGAACTGCGGGCACCACATCTGGCGCTACAAACTGCGACCGGTCAGCGCTTCGAAGGCCGACGGCAACCCTCGTGCGGGTGTGAAGTACCCCAGGTTTTGTTCCTCGGTTGCGAGGGCCGGGGTTGGCTGGCTCGCTGGTTGTGAGGTGCCGGTGAGGGCGGCCTCGTACTCGGACGGTGAAACGTAGCCGAGGGCTTCATGTAGGCGTTCCTGGTTGTACCAGGCGACCCATTGGGCGGTCGAGAGTTCCACGTCGTCGATGCAGCGCCAGGGCCTGCCGCGGTTGATCAAGTCGGTCTTGTAGGCGGCGTTGACCGCTTCGGCGAGGGCGTTGATGCTCCTATATCCGTCAAGCGGCTGGTTTTTCGGCTTGTGGAGTGGTCCGCAGTGGACGCATGAGGGCCCATATCTCACGGGCAAGGAAGCATTTTAGGCACCGGATGATTTCGGCCTTGGACTTGCCTTCGGCGGTGCGTCTCGCCACGTAGGCCTGGGTGGGTTGATGGTGTTGCATTCGCACGATGACGGTGCGGTAGAGCGCCGCGTTAGCTTGGCGGTGCCCACCCCAGTTGAGCCGGTGGCGAACGGTTTTGCCATGGACGCTGGGATCGGGCACACGCCGCACAGCTTGGCCCAGGCGGCTTCAGTACGGATCCGGTCGGGGTTGTCGCCGGCGACGATGAGCATCTCAGCGGCGGTGCCGAATGCTGCGGTCAACTGTGGCGCGATCGCGTTGACCAATTGGGCGAGTAGTTTCTCGTGTTAGGTGATCTCCTCGTTGAGATGCTGCCAGCGGCGGGCGATCGAGCGCAGGGTGTGCTTGGTTGCGGCTTCAACTGTGCTGATGTCAGCTGGCCTCAGGCCGGCGCAGCGGCGGATTAGGGCCATCTTGGACAAGGGCTGCAGTTGTTCACGCAGCTCGTCTGGGGCGTTGACGATGACCGTCTTCAGCGAGATCATCGCTGCCGTACGGGCTTTGACCGCAATATCTTGGCGATTTTGATCTGTCGGAGTTACCTCCACGACACCGATATCACTGCGACGCACGGCTGCTGTTAGACCTGCGCCGTAGGAGCCGGTGCCCTCGATCGCGAAGGTCAGGATGTGGCCCAGGTGGCTGCGCTCGGCATAGCCGGCACGGTCCGGCTTTGAACCTTCCGGTATCAAGCACCGCGCCGAAGTCGTCGAGCGCAGCCACCTGGGCCGTGCCGGTAACCTACCTCCCGCGGGAGATGGATCAGCATCGCGAAACGAGTCTTGCGTTCGACCAGGGTGCCGATCGCCGAACGCTCCAAACCGATCAGCAGATCACCCTTCCAATGCCCTGGAACCGCTCTGTCCTCGGCCTCGGCGGGTCGCTGGCTGATCAGCGTCTCAGCGGTGACATGCGCCCAGGTCTTTCGCCGTGACCGCTCCCGCGGCGCTCGCAGTGCACGTCCGGTGCGTAAACACCAGACCAATTCCCGTTTGAGCGCGCCACGGCCCTGGACGTAGAGCGATTGGTAGATCGCCTCGTGGCTGATGCGCATGGAATCGTCCTCAGGAAAGTCGACTTTGAGCCGGCGGGCGATCTGCTCTGGGCTCCACGCTAGCGACCACGGCCGGTCCTTGCGGTGCGGCTTATTACGCCCGGTGAACTTCGGCAGTGGCGGCCCAGCGATCAAAGTCCCATCGGGTCGGCTGATCTGCCCGGACAATCGTTGCTCGACATAGGCGCGCAGTCGCGGGTTGGCGACCAATTTCGCCGTCTTCGGCCGACGCGCGGCCATGTCGGCCTTCCATTGTGCAACCGAGGCCCGGTAACCGCTACTGCCGTAGCGAACAGCGGCGTTGCGACGCAGCTCGCGCGACACCGTTCCCGGATCACGCCCGATCACTCTGGCGATCTCGCGCACACCGCTGCCTTGGGTCCTCAGCGGCGCGATCTCCTCACGCTCCGGGAACGACAGGTAACGCCCAGAGGGCTTGAACGTCAGGTCAAATGGCGGCATGCCGCCAGCGTTGTGGAACCAGCGCGCACCAACCGGCTGCGACACCCCGCCAGCCAACGCGGCCTCCTCAGGCAGCAGCCCTCTGGCGATCTGCTCCCAAAACCCCACCTCGACATGACGCTGGAACTTCGGATGACCCGGCGACCTGCGCTTGGGCCTGATCGCCCGATCTGCTGCCTGCTGACGACGAACCATCCAACACCTCCACGATCACGAGGTGTTGCGACCATCGATTGAATCCGCCCTGCGATCCGCGGTCGGAATGATGAGTCAACTCAAATAGTGTTGAGTCCGACTGCCACACAGCATGATTGAATGCCTGCAAGGGCAGGTCTTCGGTGCGCATGGTCGCCGAGACGGCCCAGCCGACGATTTTCTTGGTGCAGGCGTCGGTGACGAACGCCGTGTAGCAAAGCCCGTGCCAGGTCCGCACGAAGGTGATGTCCGCGACCCACAGCCTGTTGGGTGAGGGGGCCTTGAACTGGCGGTTGAGCAGGTCGGCGGGGCGGCTGGCCGCCGGGTCGGTGATCGTGGTGAACACCGGCTTTCAGCGCTGCACCCCGCGCAACCCGGCCTTGCGCATCAACCTGCGGGTTTGTTCTCTGCCGAGGTGCCAGCCGCGCCGGGTCATCGCCGCATGCATCTTCTTGGCCCCGTAGACCGAGTAGTTCTCGCGGTGCACCGTGGCCAGCTCGGCGATCAGCTGTTCATCACGGATCTCGCGATCGGAGGGCGGGCGCGTCCGGGCGGCTCGGTAGCCTCGAGAGGTCAAAAATCCCGGGATTGCTGCCCGCAGCACCGCGCAGATGAGCTCGACCCCGAACTGATCGCGATAGGCATCGATATAGGCGAGCAATTCGTTGCGGGGCGGTCGAGCTCCGCTGCGAAAAACGCAGACGCAGTCTTCAAAATCTCGTTGGCCCTGCGTAAGTCGGCGACCTCACGCTTGAGCCTGCGGATCTCGGCGTGCTCGGAGCTGGTCGTGCCGGGACGTTCGCCGGCATCGACCTGGGCCTTGCGCCGCCATCGACGCACCGACTCTTGCGCGACGCCGATTTTGCTAGCCACCGACTTGATGGCTTCGAACTCAGAAATATCCGAGGTTTCCATCGTGGTGTCCACCAACCGCTCCGCACGCTGGCGAAACTCCGGCGAATACTGTCGAGGTATAGCGTCCAATCCTCCTATTAAGGATCGGAACAAAACCTGGGGCACTTCACAGTTGGTTCCGTTCGTCGGTGTGCTATTGACACTGAAGTTCATCCGCGTAGGCGATCCGCAGCAAAGGCGCCCAGAGCGCGTTGGACGCGGAACCATGAAAGACGTTTACGCACTGCCGGCATGCGGGTTTGGGCATGCGTCAGTGGTCCGTATTCGTGAGAGAGCACTTAACGAGAGCGGGCAGACCAGCCTGAGTTGACGATTCGTCGCGTGCAGGTGGTGTGCAACAGCTGCCCCGTCAAATCTCCCACTGCACGACCTCTGAGCACGGCCGCGAGGTCGGGCGCGAGGTCTATCCATGGCCGAACTCGGACGCCGCCCGCTTTCATCGCGGGATCGCCTGCTGCGTAGCAGCATCTGGGATCGCTCTACCGCTTGCCACACTGCTTTCCGACCACTCAGGACCTGACGTATCGGTCCTCACGGGTACCGTGCTGGTCGTTGCGCTGCTTGGACTCGCGCGCCACCGGTCCAACGCGTCGAACCACGTGGTCGCTGACCGAGTTGCGCGAGTACGAACGCGGCGTTTTTTCAGGATGGGTGCGCCCTCTCTACGGGCTTGGGCAGCCGTTCCTATCCCGCTCCTGGACAAGATGGTTCGGGTTGACCAACGACTGGTGACGCTGACCAGCTCCGCAGGAGGTGATCACCCACGATAATGTGCTGGCCCGCGTCGACGCGGTCGTGCGGGTGTGTGTGGTGTCCTCGTAGTCGGGACGCTGTCATTGGCCACGAGCGTGGGACGGGCCTACAGTAATCCGAGCTGTTTGAGGCTGTCGAGGTAGTTAGCAATGATTGCCGGTGACACGTGCGGAATGTCGTTGTCCGGTCCGATCTTTTGTGCTTGAACTGCAGCCTGGAAGCGATTAGCCGATACGAGCGGCCCTTGTTGGGGGACTTGAGGGTGATAGTAGTTGTGGATCAACGGCAAGACGGAGTTGCGCCGCTGGTTGTCGGGAAGGGCGCGGAGTGCGCCCTCGAAGCGCTGCAGCCAGTTGCTATAAGACTGGATGCGGTTGATCGCAACGCCGGCATCGATGAGCCAATCGACGTAGGTATCCAGCCCCACCCCGTCCCGATGCGGGTTGGCGACGTGATAGGTGCTGAACTCGCCGGTGCCAAGGTTGCTGAGACTGCAGATTGCTTCGGCGATGAAATCGACGGGCAAACCGTCGAAGTGGGCATGGCGCCGCTTGCCGGCATCGTCGAGCTCGTAGAAAGAGTAGGGCGCGATCCCAGTTGCCACCACACTCAAAATCAAGCGCGTAAACAAGTCTGGCACATTCAATTGTCCAGTATGCATGGCATCGGCCATGATCATGCCGCTGCGAAAGACGCTGACCGGCAATCCGCACTTCTCGTTGGCGTTGCGCAGCAACACTTCTCCGGCCCACTTACTCGTTACGTAGCCATTAGCGTAGGTGTCATCGATCATGCGACGGGGAACGGCCACACGGATGTCGTTGTCCTCATTGAATTCTGCCGGAGACAGTCCGACTCCTATCCCAGCAGTCGAAACATAGACATAGGGCTTAATCCTGCTGCTTAACGCTAAACGGATCAGTTCGGCAGTGCCCACCACATTGGGGCCGAACATCTGATCGTACGGCAGGACATGATTGACCAGTGCTGCGGGATCCACAATTAGGTCAACGGATTCGGCCAGCTGGTGCCAAGTCGCGTCATCGACACCCAGCCTCGGTTCGCCCTTGTCTGCGGCGATGACTTCCAGGTGGCGGTTCGCCAGTTCGTGGTACCGACGACGCACTGAGGGGCTGCCGATGTTGTAAACACTGTCTAGTCGCGCCCTGGCGCCGTCGTCGTCTTTCGCTCGGACCAAGCAAGTCAGCTTGCCTTCGACCGAGGACAGGCGGTGTAGCCACTCGAGTGCCAAGAACCGTCCCAGGAACCCGGTAGCTCCGGTCAGTAGCACATTGCGCACTTCGCCGCCCGGTGCCGGCAGCGACGCAGCTGTTGCCAATTCCCCTTCGCTAATGAATTTCTCGAGGTCGAGGTCGCCGGCGGACACTTCGACGGGATGGTGACCGTGCACAGCGGCGAAGCTCGGACGGTCGGCACCGCCCCTCTGAGACTTACCGATGAAGTCAGCGAGGTGTTGTAAATCACTTGCGGGACTGACGATCACGCTTACAGGCACGTCCATGTCATAAATCTCCTGCAGGAGATTTGCGAGCGTCAATGCCGACAGTGAATCTCCGCCGAGGTCGGTGAAGTGAGTATCAGGAGCCAGATCGGCATGCGTCAAACCGAGAACCGCGGCGACTGCGCGGCCGATCGTCAATGGCACCGGGCCGTCAGCGCCGTGCTGACGTAGCGTGCGAAGCTGCTCGGCTTGGCCCTCCGCATGCGCTATATAGAGCTGCTCGAGGTCCGCCCCGTAGTGTTGTTGCAATTTGGGGCGAGCCAGCTTGCCGATTCCCGTGAGCAAACCATTGTCCAGGGTAAATGGGTTGTAGTCGATGATGAAATCCCGTGGTATTTCATACGATTGCAATCCGGCAACGCGCCCAGCCTTCTGCAGTGCCTCACTGATCACTAACCTCACTATCGCTGTGTCGCCGCCAGCGACGGTGACCACCTCTTGGCCGGGCACGACCACGGCCAAGAGGTAAGCCCGCGCACTATTGCCATAGACGTAGATTTGGTGAATCTGCGGGCTTGCGCCAAAAATCGCCTCGAGTTTGGAGATAGTGACAAACTCACCTTGCGCGAGTTTGACGACGTTGTTGCGCCGGTCGAGGTATGCGACCTCATCGGGGCCCGTTTCGGCAACGATGTCGCCGGTGCGATAAAAGCCGTCGGAGTCAAACACCGCCGCCGTGACCTCGGGCCGCCTGTAGTAGCCGCCGAATATACTTTCGGATTTGACCAGCAATTCACCTCGAGGATGAGGTCGATCGGTCCGGTAGTAGCCGAGCTCGGGAACATCGACCAATTTGTAATCGATTACCGGCGGCCGTTGGACGCGGCCACCGATGGTGATCCCTCCCAATACCTCGGTCGATCCGTATCCTTCAATTACAGGCATCTCCAGCAGGGTCTCGGCGAATTCCTTCAGCTCTGCGGATAGAGGTGCGGAGCCGCACGACGCGACCAAAAACCGGCCCCCGAGCAGTCGTTGCCGGTGCTCGTCGAGCAGCTGTGTCTTCAACGCGTCAGTGTCGAGTGAGCCTGAGGTCCGCCGATGGAGTTCAGCTTGGAAGTGCTGGGCCAGCATCTCCCAGATGCGCGGCACAAACGCGAACCGGGTGGGACGCGTGATCGCGAGATCGTCGAGGAATGTTGAAAGGTCGCTGCGCGCAGTGAAATACGCTGTACCACCGGCAGCCAATGTACCGTAGAGGTTTATTCTGCCTGCCAAGTGACTCATCGGAAAGAAATTCAGGGTGATCACGGGTACCTGTGCGCGATCTCCTTGCGCGCCTCGCTTCGAGGGCCGCCAAAGGTCTGCGACAAGACGCTCGGGGAACATCGCCCCTTTTGGCGCTCCGGTGCTGCCAGAGGTATAGACCAGCAGGCTCAACTGATCAGGCTTGCCTTCGCACGGCACATCTTTGGCGGGCAGGACATTGCCACGCTCGATGAGATCGACGAGTGGTTCGATGGCTGCGGGACTGCCTGCTCGGCGCAACATCAAAATGGCTTCGTCATAAGAATCCCGATGGTCATCAACGATGGGGTGATAGTTAATGATGACGATCCGACGCGCGTCGTGCCCTGCAGCGGCCAACTCAGCAGCCGCTGCTAGGTTCTGGACGTCGCAGACGATCACCGACGGGTTAGTCTCGGCGACGATCGGGCGAAGCAGGTCGACCGGCGCTCCACTTTGCAACGGTACAGCGACTACGCCCAGCACAGCCAGTGCCAGGTCCACCGTCGTGTAGTCAACGCTCGTGAAGCCCAGCACGCAGACGCAGGCGTCTGGCATCTTTACATCGTCGCTAAGACCGCTGGCGACTGCGTTAACCCGTCGCCACAACTCGCCATACGAAACGGTTTCGAAATCATTCCCCAACTGCGCAACGCGTCGTCCGGTCGCGGGGTCGACGGCAATGCTAAATGTCCTCTGCCCCAATGCGGGTCGCTCTGCGTAACCGCTCATCACCGTCTCGATGATTGCGGCCAAGCCCAGGCCCGGCTTATCGATGGCAGCGGTGACCGTATCGATCGGTCTCGCCGCGGCAAACTGGGAATCGGTTTCGAGAAGATGGGCAATGCGCTGCTCCATGTGCGACTTGACGCTTCCAGCAGTCATGAGACCTCTCCTAGCCCCTTCGTGAAACAGTAATGGGCGGCATCAGATTCGATGAATTCGCCGACGCCGGTCACCTCGGGTAGGGCACCTACCCACGTATAGTTATACATACAAATATATAGATGCTAAAGTCGGCGCACAACGGTGATATCGGTGTGCGCCGCTGCGGGGGATGCTCCGCATGTGATGCGAAGGGAATGGAGGTGGTCAAGTACATGAGTGCGAGTCGGCACTCGCGAACAGACCTCGGGTTGTTGTGTGCGGAAGTCAGTGGGCGGCTGCGTGTAAAGGCTCCGACGGGACCGTATTGGCCCATTCAGAACTACGAAGGGTTGGAGCAGCGCTTGCGCCGGGAGAAGTTTCTGCGTACCCACGGTTGCGCCGCATCGCGGTACACCTCTGCTTCGGCGATCGCCGAAGCAGCAAACGATGTCGTACGTAAGCCACCCGACGTCGAAGACGCTGCGCTGCTGGCGCGCAACAATGCGACGATCGCCGAAAGCGATTCGAATTCTGCTGCTCTGCAGTGCCATGGCGGAATTGAGCTCACCTGGGAATACGGCCTTCAGAAGTGGCTGAGGCGTGGCATGGCGTTGAAGCTGGCCTACAGCCGCCGCCGCCGAAGCGCGCTGCTGGCTGATCGTTCGGTCCTGCGAGACTAGGGGTTGACCATGACATCAACACGCGTCTTTATCGCTGGTGCCTATGAGCACCCGGCGCGGGTGCTTCCCGACACCTCTCTCAGCCAGATACACGCCGAAGTCGCGCTCGGCGCGCTCGCCGACGCCGGCCTGACGCTCGCGGATGTCGATGGATATCTCTGCGGGACAAACGCTCCTGGTTTCGGGGCCCTCTCAATGGTCGATTACCTTGGCCTTAATCCCAGCTATGTCGACACGACGGAGACCGGCGGTTCCTCCTACATGGTGTATTTGGGACATGCAGCTTCGGCAATCGCAGCGGGCAAGTGCGACGTCGCCCTGATCACTCTGGCAGGCCGTCCGCGCCAGATTGCGGAGGGCGGATTCCGGTTCTGGCCCGATGCGCCGGAGTATTCATTCGAGGATATTTACGGAACGCCGAACGTGGTCTCGTATGCGTTGGCGGCGAAGCGCCATATGTACGAGTTTGGCACCACCAACGAACAGCTGGCCATGGTGAAGGTGACTGCCTCGCAGCACGCAAAACATAATCCGCATGCTTTCTTGCGCAACGAGACAACGGTTGATCAGGTGCTCGCCTCGCCGATGGTCAGTGATCCCTTGCATCGGGACGACTGTTGCGTGATCACCGACGGCGGCGGCGCACTCGTCGTAGTCTCTGCCGCCGTGGCCAAGGAGCTGCCGCGGCACTGTATCAGGATCATGGGCCAGGGAGAGGCCATCAAGCATCCATGCGGTGGGGCCGTCGACTTGACCTACAGCGGGGCCGTCTGGTCGGGTGCTCGTGCATACGCTGAGGCCGGTGTCACCGCAGCCGACATCGACTACGCCTCGATATACGACTCGTTCACCATCACCGTGGTCGAGACAATCGAAGACCTCGGTTTCTGCGCGAAGGGCGACGGTGGGCCTTTCGTTGGCTCGGGAGCACTGCGCGCGCCTGACGGCGCCATACCGTTCAACACCGACGGCGGAGGGCTGTGCAACAACCATCCCGGAAATCGCGGAGGTATGACCAAAATCATCGAGGCCGTGCGCCAGTTGCGCAATGAAGCACATCCCGCCGTCCAGGTTCGCGACTGTGAGATCGCCCTGGCGCATGGCACGGGTGGGCTATTGGGGAGCCGAATGGGCAGCGCGACAGTCATCCTCGGGCGGGAGGACGCGTGACCGCATCGCTCCCGACCCCCGAGCCGATCATCACGCCAGAGACAGCGCCGATGTGGTCCGGTGCCAACGAAGGCCGCTTGGTCCTACCACAGTGCGACCATTGCCATCGCTACATCTGGTATCCACGAGCTATCTGCGGTCACTGCTCCGCGATGGAGCTCACATGGCGTGCGGTAAGTGGTAAGGGAACGGTGTACAGCTACACCGTCGTGCGGCGCGGAATAGGGGACTACCGCGCATGTACACCGTACGTGGTCGCCTATGTAGAGCTCGACGAGGGACCGCGAATGATGACGAATCTCGTCGACTGCGATATCGACGAGATCGCGATCGGGGTTCCCGTCGAAGTGGTCTTTCATAAGGCTGAAAGCGGCCAGGCCCTTCCCCGTTTCCGGCCAGCGCGGACTGCCTTGTGAGCTTGCAGATGCTTATCCGCGACGACAGGCGCGCGCAATGACGCAGCGGTTCGGACGAATTGGCGGTAACGGACCGCTGCGTGGCATCCGAGTCATCGACTGTTCGACGACGCTGATGGGGCCTTATGCAACGCAACTCATGGCACAGCTCGGCGCGGAGGTTATCAAGATCGAACAACCTGGTGGCGATATCACCCGCAGCATCGGCGAACGTGATGGTGACAAGCTAGGTCCCATCTACTTAAACCTCAATCGTGGAAAGAGCAGCGTTGTCCTCGACCTTCGTCAATCAGACCAGTATCAGGCCTTTCTTGACTACGTAGCCCAATGCGACGTCCTGCTCCACAACAAGCCGCCAGCGACCGCGCGACGTCTGCGCATTGATTATGACTCCCTGCTAGGAGTCAACGACCGGATGATCTATTGTGCAGTACAGGGATTCGGTTCGAACGGACCCTACCGTGATCTCCCCGCATATGACGACATCATTCAAGCCGCCAGCGGAATGGCAGCCGTGCAAGGCGGCCCTGGCGGAAAGCCAGAATATGTCCGCGCCCCGATCGCGGACAAAGTATGTGCACTCTTTGCGCTCAGCTCGGTCTGTGCTGCCTTGTATGCACGCGATCATGGCGCGGGCGGTCAAGCGATCGAGGTGCCAATGTTCGAATGTATGACCTCGTTCGTATTGACCGAAGCCCAGGGAGATTGGGTTTTCTCGCCTCCGCGCGGAGAACCAGGCTACGCACGTATCAATTCACCGCATCGTAAGCCCTTCGAGACCGCCGATGGCACGATCGCTGTCATGCCTAACACCGACGCGCATTGGCGGGCATTTTTCAAAGTCGTCGGAGCCGAACAGATGTCTGAGGACCCGCGCTATTGCGACATCGATGCGCGTACGCGAAATATCGATTCACTGTATGCATTCCTTGCCCAGGAGCTGAGGTCACGTCCTACCGGAGAGTGGTTGGTGGCACTGAAAGAGTCCGGGATACCGGTGATGCCTGTGCTGACCGTTCCACGACTGTTCGACAATGAACATCTCAGGGCTGCAGCGTTATTCGAAACAGTGAAGCATCCTGTTGCGGGGTCGTTACGCCAAGCTCGAATGCCGGTCACCTTCTCAAGGACGGCTTGCGTCGACGTAGCCCCTGCGCCTGTCCTCGGCGCCGACAGCGACCAAGACGACCAAAGCCGCCATGACACTAAAGAGAAAGAAACTCCGTGATCGCGACGGCTTTCATCGCTGCTTCGGGATCGAGCACCTGATCCTGTGCGGCCGGCACCGCCGAACTACTTGCAGCCGTCGCCAACGCGGGTGCTTTAGGATTCGTCGTCGCCTTTGACCTATCAGTAAGGTCACGGGCGCGAACAACCTTTTGGCCAAAACCTCGGGGTGGGTGCGTATCTCGGCATTACGCAGGCTCTAGTTCCCTAACCTCTTGATTGAGCTGCAGAACGCGTTCTGCGAGATAGGCAGGTATCGTAGTGTCAACCCTCGGTAGAAGCGAACCGCGGCCACCTTAAGCCGCCGCTGCTTTTCAAGGATGTGTTGGACGCAAACGATTCCACGAAGCCGTCGCTATCGTCGAGTATTGAAGCGTTGTAGCCGGGACGGGGCCGGCGCGTACTGGATAGGTGGCCTATTAGGCTCATCATCAGCTCGTGCGTTGCATTCTTGTAAGAATCAGCCGAATCGGACGGCGATGATCAGATGACTGAAAGCGTTGCATCCCAGGAAAATCCAATGTTGCTGGCTGCCTGCGTATTCGATACGTGCATATACCAACGGTGAGGAGCGGGTTTGTCCGCTGAGTTTAGGTGTGTCTAAGGTCGTCCGGGTTGCCCGGATCTGCTCGGCGAGGGTGTCTGCGCGCCGGCGTGTCGGGCGGTTTCGGTGATTAGGCCAAGATAGATGAAGCGCAGGCTCAACGGCGCCGACGAGGCTGTGCTGGGCGGTGTCGTCGAGGTCGTGGCGAGCTGCGATGTCATCTGACGTTGCGCATGCGGCGACCTACCCGGACCACAACTTGGTCCAGTGTCTCGTGATTGGCGACGTGGCAACTGGCGTCACCAGCGGCGGCTTGGCCGGCGCACTCCGCTGATCGACGCGCACGAGCGCGGTGCAGGCGAGCTGCACGGTAGACCACGGGCGCAGCTGACATCGATCGACGAACTTCTCAGCGTCGGCCACGGCGCGTGCTGACATCTTGGTGGGCGATGTCGACGAGCCGATCTCGAGCAAGTCTGTTCTAAAGAGAAATACATATAGCGATATTGCCATCCGGCCATCGAAGCTCGCAGGGCGATCACTAGGCTTGGAGTGTGACCGATCTCGTTCTCATGAACGTCGACGACCACGTCGCGCTCATCACCGTCAACGACCCCGGGCGCCGCAACGCCGTCACCGCCGAGATGTCCGCTTGTTTGCGCGCGGCGGTGTCCGCCGCCGAGGCTGACCCCAACGTGCACGCCGTCATCGTGACCGGCGCGGGTAAGGCGTTCTGCGCCGGCGCCGACCTCACCGCTCTCGGGGCCGCGACCGAAGGCGGACTGCGCGTGATCTACGACGGCTTCCTCGCCGTCGCACAGTGCACACTGCCGACCATCGCCGCGGTGAACGGCGCTGCAGTTGGGGCCGGACTAAACCTGGCGCTTGCCGCCGACGTCCGCATCGTCGGACCCCACGCGCTCTTCGACCCCCGCTTCCAGAAGCTGGGCATCCACCCCGGCGGTGGTGCTACCTGGATGCTGCAACGCGCCGTCGGCCCCCAAGCGGCCCGCGCGTCCCTGCTGTTCGGTATGCGGTTCGACGCCGAGACGGCGGTCAAATACGGCCTGGCACTCGAGGTTGCAGATGACGCCGTCGCTGGAGCTCGCGCCCTGGCCGCAGGCCCCGCCTCCGCTCCACGTGACGTCGTGCTGGCAACCAAGGCCTCGATGCGTGCCACCGCGAACCCCGGCATGGTGGACCTCGAACAACACGCGCTCGCCGTCGACATCGAGATCGTCCCGCAGTCGAGGTCCATCGAATCCCCCGAGTTCGCCGCTCGATTGGCTGCTGCCCAGCGCCGTTCGGGTCGCACCCGCAGCTGACAATCGGGCGTCCGTCCACGGCACCGGCGGTCGATTACCGTTCGTCGGTCACCGGACGAGGCGGAAGAATCCGCGCACCTGTTCCACCAGTGATTCCGGCTGTTCGAGTGCGGCGAAATGGCCACCACGCGAAAGCTCCTCGAACCAGCGGAGGTCGGTGAACCGCTGCTCGGCCTGCCGTCGTGACGCTCGGTAGATGTCGCGCGGGTAGACGGACAGACCGCACGGTACGGTGACTTCGTCCCGGACTCCGGCGTAGCCCTCCCAGTACAGTCGCGCCGACGATGTGGCCGACGCGGTGAACCAGTAGACAGAGACCTCGTCAATGATCTGCTGCCGCGACACGGCGTCTTCCGGGTGCCCGTCGTTGTCCGTCCAGGCCCAAAACTTCTCCGCGATCCAGGCGGCCTGGCCGGCCGGGGAGTCGGTGAGGCCGTAACCGAGTGTCTGCGGCCGCGTCGCCTGCTGCGCCGAGTAACCTTGCTCGGTGCGCTGAAATACCTTCTGAGCCTCCATGTTCGCGAGCTCGGCGGGTGTCGGGTCAGTCGGTGCGCTCGCCGGCGCGGTCGCCATGTTGAGGTGCAGTCCCACCACCCGCTCCGGTGCGACCGCGCCCAAGGCGGTGGACACCGCAGAACCCCAGTCCCCGCCTTGGGCTCCGTACTGCTCGTAACCCAGCGACGTCATCAACATGTCCCAGGCACGGGCGGTGCGTTCGACGCTCCAGCCTGTCGTCGACGGCTTGTCACTCCACCCGTACCCCGGTAACGACGGCGCGACGACGTGAAAGGCGTCTGCCGGATTCCCGCCGTGGGCGCGCGGATCGCTCAGTGGTCGCAGAATTTCGAGGAACTCAAGCACCGAACCTGGCCATCCGTGCGTCAACACCAACGGCAGGGCGTCCGGCTCCGGCGAACGGACGTGCAGGAAGTGGATGCCGAGCCCGTCGACCGTCTCGCGGTACTGCGGGAAGACGTTGACTCGATCGGCGAAGCCGAAGTCGTAGTCTTCGGCCCAGCTGCGACAGAGCTCCTGCGCGTACGTAAGAGGCAGACCCTGTGACCAGTCGCCGACCGTTTCGGGCTCGGGCCACCGCGTCCGCCGCAGCCGTTCACGAAGGTCCTCGATCTCGGCTTCGGTGATGCTCACCCGGAACGGCTTAACGGCCACCGCGGCTCTCCCTCCAGTGTCGTGCTCGCTGGTCGTGCCAAGGGCACACTGCTTCGAGGCCGGCTAAGCCTTGGGGCCGCCCGCGACGTAGAGCACCTGGCCGGAAATGAAGCTGGCCCCCTCGCTGACGAAGAACGAGACCGCCTCAGCGATGTCCTCCGGCACTCCGGCACGGTTGACCGGGATCGCCTTAATGCGGGCCGCGAGGTACATGTCCCACTCCTCGCCGACGCGCTCCGCGGTCCCGCGGGTCATGTCGCTGATGATGAAGCCCGGCGCTACGCAGTTGGCGGTGATGCCGAACTTACCCAGTTCTATGGCGAGCGTCTTGGTCATGCCTTGGATTCCGGCCTTGGCCGTTGAGTAGTTCGTCTGTCCGCGATTGCCGAGCGCCGCCGTACTGGACAGGTTGACGATGCGCCCCCAGCCTTCGTCGACCATGTGCTTCTGCACCGCGCGGGCCATCAGGAACGATCCGCGGAGGTGCACTCCGACTACGGAATCCCAATCGGAGTCCGTCATCTTGAACAGGAGATTGTCGCGCGTGATCCCGGCATTGTTAATGAGGATGGTCGGCCGACCCAGCTGTTCGGCGGCATGGGCGACCGCGTAAGCGACGTCGTCGGCGTCGGAGACGTCAGCGCCGACGCCGATCGCGGAGCCACCTGCAGAGCGGATCGCGCCGACAGTGCTCTCGGTCGCCCGCTCTTCCAGGTCGAGCACTGCAACCGCGGTGCCCTCCGACGCGAGCCGCTGGGCGATCGCGGCGCCGATACCCCGCGCGGCACCGGTGACGATGGCGGTGCGAGTTGCAGTTTTCATCGAATCCTCCCTTTCCGGCGCCGATTGTTCGGTTCGGCCGTGTAACAAGTATGGGCTGGAATTATCAGTTAAACATATAATCCATTTGAATTTTTAAGGGATGCCCACTACCTACACAAACCAGAGAACGGAGAACGGAGATGGTGCACGGTGTATCGATCAACCTGACGGGGAAGGTCGCCCTTGTCACCGGCGGCGGATACGGAATGGGCAGGGCAACGGCGCTGAGGTTCGCTGAATCGGGTGCCGCGGTCGTCGTCGCCGACGTCGATTCCGTCACCGGATCGGACACCGTACGCATGATCGAGAGTGCGGGCGGGGCGGCGGCCTTCGCCCACGTGAATGTCGGAACGCCTCAGGGAGCGCAGGAAATGGTCGACGTTGTGCGCAGGACGTACGGGGGCCTCGACTTCGCACACAACAACGCGGGAATCGTCATGCCCGCCAAACGTTTTGAGGACTATCCCGAGGAGGCCTGGGAAGACGTCATCCGAACCAATCTGACCGGTGTCTTCTTGTCGATGAAATACGAGATCCCCGTGATCGCCGAGCGCGGCGGCGGGGCGATCATCAACGTCGCCTCCGAGTCGACGTACAAAGGCAACGTGGCAGACCTCGGCTATACGGCCAGCAAGCACGGCGTCGTGGGGTTGACGACCGTGGCCGCGCTGCAGTGCATCAGCCGCAACATTAGGGTCAATGCGGTGTCACCCGGCAACGTCGACACCGGCATCATCGAGCGGGCACGTCTCCATGTCGACGAGACGACGATGCATCAGATCGAAAAGGCGCAACCCATCGGCAGGCTCAGCCGCCCCGAGGAGATCGCTGAGATCGTCGTATGGCTGTGCACGGACAGCGCCGTGCTGGTCAACGGCGCTAAAATCGCGGCGGACACCGGTTGGCACGTGTCGTGATCACTGCGGCTCCGGCATGACCTTGCCTGGAACCAGATCGATTTCGGGCAATGCCGCGCCGGTGGCCGACAGAGAGGCCAACCTCATCGGCAAAGCAAGGGAAGTTCTTCAATCCACAAGATCGACAGGTTGCCGAAAATCACTGAAATACCCGAATGTGCGCGGCGCTCGCGCTGGCTCGTGAAGACGGAAAGGCGGCCGGGACGATCAACGAGACCGCGTCGAAAAACGTAAATAGGGTTTCTTCACGTGTTCCTTCGGAATCTCGGGTGCAGGCCGGAATGTGCAGAATGCGTAGAACAGCCGTTTACACGGGTGCGATCATTGTCAGATAACTCGAGCAGGCGAGGTCTCGGCTCATTAGCGGAAATAACGCTGTCTCCTGTCGTGGTTGCCGGGCTATTCGGTGTCGTATCCGGGGTGGGCGACGGTCAACCGACGTCGGACCAGTGTGCGCAGGCCGGCGATGACGTCATCGGCGCGCCCGTCCAACTCGCCCGCCCGTATCGCGGCGGCCAGCGCCTGCTCGTCGGGCAGGCCCAGGCCGGCCAGTGCGGCGTGGGATTCCGCCTCGCTTTCGTCGAGCAGTTCGCGCTCGACGATGCGCAGCGCGTTGGCGGCGACTCTGGCGTGGAAGTTGACCTGCCCGCTGGTCGCCTCCCGGACGTCGGTCTCCAGGAATTCGGCGACGGCGGCGACGAGTTCGGCGGCCAGCGGGCGACCGTACGCGCCGATCATGGGCGGGTCTCCTCGAGCAGATTGAGCAGGTCCCATTCGGTCTCGGCGACGCGACGGCCGATGGTCGCCAACTCCACCGAGCGGTTCTGGCCGCTGAGGTGCCGCTCCGCCTGGTAGCGGCAGATGACGCCCCAGCGCAGCGTGGCCAGCACCAGCCACCAGTGAAACGCCACCCGATCGACGCTAGTGGCGCCGGCCTCCTCGTAATCGCGCAGGAAACGCTCGATGCTGCCCAGGCCGCCGGCGCCCAGGCTGGCCGGCGCACCGAACCGCCAGGCCCGGATGCAGAACCAGGCCAGGTCGTCGTACACCTCGCCGAGGTGGACCAGCTCCCAATCCAGGACGGCGGCAAGGTCGGCCCCGTCGACGATCAGGTTTCCCATCCGGTAATCGCCGTGCACCAGAACCTGCGCCGACGGCGCGGGCCGGTGGGCGTCCAGCCAGCGAAACGCCCATTCGAAGGTGGCGGTGGTGTCGTCCATGGCGTCGAGCCGTTCGCGCCACTGCGTCAGTTGGTCCTCGTGGGCCAGACCGGGAAGTTGCGGGTCGGCCCGGTGGATGGCGGCCAGGGCCTGGGCACACTGTCGCAGCAGCCCGGCGCGCGCCGCCTGCCCACGGGCCGCGTCGAGCTGACGCTGGATCCGCCGAACGATGGTCTCGCCCTTGATCTCATCGCAGATCAGGAACGGATTGCCCAGTGCCGCAGGCGAATCGTGGGCGACCAGGACGTGGGGGACGGGCGCGCCCGCGGCTGCGGCCGCCGCCTGGGCGCGGGCCTCGAGCTCCATGCCGGCGTGCACGTCGTCGGGTGGCCCGATGCGCAGGATCAGCGGCTGGCGTTGATCGCCGGTGACGGCTTCGAAGGCCCACGTGGTGCGGCTGGCGCCGCCGGTCAGCGCGCGCAGGTTCTCGATCGTGGTGCCGGTGCCCAGGATCGGCGCCAGCACCGTGCTCAATTTCGGAGCCAACTCCTGATCGGCACTCACTGCTTGCCAAACTTGAACAGCCGCTGCGCCACCCGGCGAATCTGGATCTCTTCGGCGCCCTCGGTGATCCGGTAGCGACGGTGGTGGCGGTAGATGTGCTCGAACTGTTCGTGCCGGCTGTAACCGAGACCGCCGTAGATCTGCATGGCCCGGTCCGCGGCGTCGCAGACCAGCCGGTTGGCGCGATAGTTCGCCATCGACACCTTGTCCGAGACCTCCATGTGGTGGTTGCGGTCCAGGTGCCAGGCCGCGTATTGCACCAGCAGCCGCACCATCTGGGCCTCGGTCTGCAGTTCGGCCAGCGGCCACTGCACGGCCTGGTTGACCGACAGCGGCTTACCGAAAACGGTCCGCTTGCCGGCATACTCGGCGGCCCGGTCGATGCAGTACTGGGCGGCGCCGAGACTGCTTGCGGCCTGCCGGATTCGGTTCTCGTGCAGGAACGTCTGCGCGACCTCGAGGCCGCGGTCCACCTCGCCGAGCACCGCGTCGGCGGGCACGCGCACATCGGTCAACTCGACTTCGCCGTGGTCGGTCGGCATGTTGAACGTCCACCAGTAGTAGGGGACGTTGAAGCCCGGGGTGTCGGTGGGCACCAGGAACGCGGTGATGCCGCGGGCCTGGCCCGCTTCACCGGAGGTGCGGGCGAAGATCAGGTCGTGCGTGGCGCGGTGCACTCCGGTGTTGAACCGCTTGGAGCCGTTGATCACCCAGCCGTCGCCGTCGGGTTGGGCGCTGGTCTCCAGCCACGTCGCGTCCGAGCCGTGCTGCGGTTCGGTCAGGCCGAACGCCATGGACCGTTCCCGGTGATCAGCGCTTCGGACCAGAGCTTGCGCTGCTCCTCGGTCCCGAAGCGCTCCATCATGATCACTTGCGGGAAATTCCCGACGATCGACGACTCGTTCTGCAGGTCGTTGTGCAGGCCAAGGCCCTGACGTTGTCCGTCAGCTCGCCGAGAAGCCAATCCGACACTGCGCGCATAAGGCCCTCTTTCGACCCGAAATGGTGTATGACGAGTGCTGGTGACACGCCGGCCGTTCTCGCGGTTTCGCGAATAGTCAGTGACTGCGGACCGTCGCGCGCGATGAGCCGCATCGCGGTCGCTCTTATCCGGGCCTTCCTGGTCAAGTCACGTTCGTCGATTTGCTTCACTGTCCTGCCACCCCATGCCGGACGCTTTTGAACATCTGTTCAGGATACTAAACGGTGCTTGAGGTCACAATTAGTGCTCTGGCAGAGTCCGGTCACATCGAAGCGTCGCAGGAGATCCATCGCGACCCCAATTCCGGACTGTCCTGGAGGAGTGATTGTGCCGCTGCAAGAACACCATCAGATCGTCTCCGTGGATGACCACCTCATCGAACACCCGAGAGTGTGGCAAGACAGGGTCCCGGCGAAATTTAGAGAGCAAGCCCCTCGGATAGTCGAGGTCAACGACAATCATATGTGGACCTATGAAGGCAATATGTCGCCTACCATCGGGCTTAACGCTGTGGCAGGCAAACCACCGGAACAGTGGGGAGTCGATCCCATTCGCTACGAGGACATGATCCCCGGCTGTTACGACCCTGTCGCTCGAGTAGCCGACATGGACCTTGACGGCGTTCAGTCCGCTCTGTGTTTCCCCTCCTTTCCGGGCTTCGCGGGAAGTGTGTTCTTCAAGAGCAAAGATAAGGATTTGGCTCTGAGCTGTGTCAAGGCATGGAACGATTTTCATATCGACGAGTGGTGTGCGTCGGCCCCAAAGCGGTTCGTCCCTTTGGCGATCCTCCCCTTCTGGGATATCGACGCCACCGCCGAAGAAGCGCGACGGGTGATTGCAAAAGGCGCGCGAAGCTTATCATTTCCCGACAGCCCAACTCCCTTAGGTCTGCCAACGTTTTTTACGCGGCACTGGGATCCGTTATGGCAGATTTGCTCCGAAGCATCCGTACCAGTCTCGCTGCACTTTGGCTCGGGGACGTTCGTGCCAGGCTTCGCTTATTCCACGAGCAGCCCCGGCAACGACATGGTGCTAGACAGCGCGCCTTTTCTTGTGCCGATCACCCTCTTCGCAAGCAACCTGATGTGGACATCCATCGAGCTGATCTTCTCCGGGGCCCTACAACGTTTCCCTCAACTTCAGTTTTCTCTTTCCGAAGGGGGTATCGGGTGGATTCCGTATCTACTCGAGCGCGCGGATAAGTCGTGGAGGGGACACCGGCACTACCAGGACGTCGATCGCAACACACCACCGAGCGAGTTGTTCCGGCGACACTTTTGGGGGTGCTTCATCGACGATGAGCATGGGCTGGCAAATCGCTATGCCGTGGGAGTGAACAGGATTACCCTCGAGATTGATTATCCGCACTCGGATACGAACTGGCCTAACAGTCGCAAACGGGCCGCAGAGTTCCTCGCGGACGTGCCCGATGACGAAGCCCAGCTAATTGCCGAAGATAATGCAAGACGGATGCTTAATTTTCCCAGGACTTCGTAAACCAGCCAATCTCCGGTTTTCATTAGGGTGTTTTTGGTCAAGGCAATCAGGGGAGATTAAAGCCGACATGTTCATGAGCGACGGCAGCCTAGGCACGATCCGGACAGTAGGTACTTTCATGTGGGCACCGCCAGGAGAAGTTCAGGGCCAGCGGTGTGTGCGGTAGCGCGATGTCCAACTTTGCCTGGTCAACGGGCGCGGCGTGCCGGCGGCAGACGCCTGCGGATCGCGAAGCTTACCTCATCGTCAAATCGATTGTTTCCCAACAAATCTCAAGGAGAGATTCTTGACCGACATCGCCAAGTCCAAAGACGAGCTGTTCGCTGATTTCGACCACCATTCGTCGCGGTTTCGCGATGCCGTGCACGGAACATTTTCGGCCATGCGAGCGGTCTGCCCAGTTATCCACTCCGACCAATACGGCGGGTTCTGGTCTCTTGTTGATTACGCTTCAGTGTTCGAGGCTGCACGCGACTACGACACTTTCAACTCGTTCCCGTGGTCCGGGGTACCCAACAGTACTGCTCCTTACCCGATTATCCCCCTCGAGTCCGATCCTCCGCTTACTGGGAAACTCCGACAGGTCACCATCAAGCATTTCTCTCCTCAAGCCGCCGAGCGGTTGCGTCCCCGCACCCGCGACGCGGTCGCGGCTTACATCGACGACTTCATTGAAGAAGGTGAATGCGACATTGTCGGGCAACTGACCACACCGCTGCCTGCTCGAACCATCTTGCACCTCCTAGGGTTTGACGATTCGCACGTAGCGAGGACGGTGGATCTCATCCATGCCTTTGTGCACGATCGCACGAACGATGAAGATAGGGCCCTCGCTGCCACTGCCGAACTGTTCGATGGCATCCAGACGGAGTTGGTCCGGCGTCGCGGAGCGAGCGATCTGGGCAACGACATGTTCGGCGCAATTCTCAAGGGGACGATCGATGACCGGCCGCTGGAAGATAGCGAAATCCTCATGTACACGATTCAAATACTGCTGGGCGGTATGGACACCACTAGTGGACTTACCGGCAACTGCCTTCTGTATCTGGCTGACCATCCAGACGTACGCCAGCGGTTGATCGATAATCCGAGCCTGCTTGCCAGTGTCACCGATGAGTTCCTGCGGCATTCCTCACCGGTGGTCGGCTTGGCTCGGACCGTTGCCCGCGAAGTCAACTTTCACGGAGCCCGCCTGAGCACCGGCGATCGCATCATACTGATGTGGGCAGCGGCGAACCGTGATCCCGCGGTTTTCTCCGAGCCGGACAATATCGACCTCGATCGGAAGAACATGAAGCGCCACATGAGTTTTGGCGTCGGCGTGCATAGATGCCTGGGATCCCACCTTGCCAAGATGATGTTCCAGGAGATGATGGCAGCAGTGCTGACGCGGCTGCCCGACTTCAAATTGAACGGGGAGCCCGTATTGTTCGCCGACGCGGGCGAGGTCCACGCCGTGCGGAAGCTACCGATTGCGTTCACGCCCGGACCCAGGCGCACGAGCGATCCGCCGCCTGACTCGTAAGATCTTCGAGGGCCCCGCGATGAACTCCAAATATCAAGTGCTAGAGCATATCTACTAATACCGAGCAATCGATGCGAGATCTTGTATCCGGTGGTCGGCTGCATTGCAAGAATGGCCGGAGGTCGGCGCACTCGGGAGGGTCAGTCGAAATGGCTCGCGGACCCCTAGCATCGGCGCGTCATCCTCTGCGACTCGCAGTCTGCAGCCAGCGGTTCGAAGGGTGTTCAGAAGTCCGAAAAGTAATTGCAGGCAATGCACCCCATTGCCTGCACATTTCAACACCGGCAACTGGGTAGTTGCAAGGGAGCCGTCCGATGCCAGTAGACGTAGTTATCGGTCATACCGGGGCAGTTGGTAACGCCGTCGTGCGAATGCTTGTGCAAAGCAGCACCTTTCGCATCGTTGGCGCGCTTGCGCACGCTGACGAGAAAGTCGGTCGAGACGTCGGAGAGATCGCCGGCATCGGCCCTATCGGAGTTGCGGCTACCCGCGACCTCGATGAGCTCGTTGCACTCGAAGCCGACTGTCTCACCTGGCACGGCCTGGTCTGGAATCCGCGCGAGATCGCCCGGTTCCTGGAAGCTGGCACCAACGTGTACTCCGGATACGGCGGCTGGTATCCACTCGGAAATCCCGACGACCAGATCCTCGAAGCGGCTTGTGAGGCTGGCACGACTACTTATGTTGCGGGAGGCAATATCCCAGGTCTCATCAGCGATGTGCTTCCGCTGTTCGTCAGCGGCTTCTCCACCAATGTGCGCCAGTTGCGGGCCCGTCAAAGCAACTACGTGGCCGGATACCCCTCATCGCAACAACTCACTTTAGGGCTTGGGATCGGCGTTTCGCCGGACACTGCGGCCACCGAAACGGCGGCGGCCGACTCACAGATGACGTGGGCTGTCGAGCAATCAGCAGCGATGGTCGCGGCTGGATTAGCGGTCAAGTTAACGAAGTTTGAGTTGACCAGCAAGGAATACGCCAACACACCCGACGATCTCGTCCTGAAGCCCAGCGGGCTGACGGTGCAGGCTGGCACACCAGCTGGCGTTCGATGGAAGTGGACTGCATTCCATGGGGACCAGGCATTCTTTGAAGTGACGAATGAACAGACGGTACGCCTTGGACTCGCGTATGGATGGCGTCAACGCCTCGATGAGCCAAACTGGACAGTTGACCTTCGGGGTGAACCAGACGCACAGTGCACCTTTTCCCTGCCAGGACTGCGCGATGGAGTGATCGCTCCGGTGAGTGTTCTCAACGCCGCGCGGGCCGTTAATTTCTTGCCCCTGGTCGTTGCGGCCAAGCCCGGAATCAAAACCGTCCTCGATCTTCCCGCACCTAGTGGGCGCCTCACGTCGACTACGGACCACCATGACGGAAAGGCGGAGTAGCTGATGACGTCCGAACATCAAAGCCGCGAAACTGGAAGGCGCTCATGAGACTTCAAGGTAAGGTGGCAATGGTCACCGGGGGCACGGCAGGCATCGGAGCCGACATCGTCACGATGATGGCAACCGAAGGCGCGTCGGTAGGGTTCACTGGGCGCAACTCCGGCCGCGGGACGAGCCTGGAAACTAAACTGCGCGCCAAAGGACTCTCGGTCCGTTACATACAAGCCGACAACGGGGACGAGGCAGCGGTCTCGCAGGCGGTAGAGGTGATCGTAGAGGCCTTCGGATCGCTGACGATCCTCGTCAACAACGCCGCCGCCACGGAGGTCACCCTCAGCGGGGCAGATAACCATGTCGACGAAATCACCAACGAGGATTGGGATCACATCTTCAAATCCGCGTTGTATGGAGCGCTGTGGTCGAGCAAGTACGCAATCCCGCATATGCGGAACGCCGGCAAAGGTTCAATCGTCAACATTTCCGCCTCATCCAGCAAACGGTCGTTAAAGGGTCGGCCCGCGTACCAAACGTCGAAGGGCGCGATTAACTCGCTCACCCGCCAGATGGCAGTAGATTACGGAGCGGAAGGCATACGGTCCAACGCGATCATCGTCGGGTTCATCAACAGCGGTGGTCCGGTGATGCAGAAACTTCTCGCCGACGATGAGTACATGTCGGTTATCAACGGGATGCTCGTGTTGCCCTACATCGGTCAGCCATCCGACATCTCGTATGCAGCCGTATACCTGGCCTCTGATGAGTCAAAATACGTTACCGGCAGTCAAATCACGGTGGACGGCGGCGCTCTCTGCTATCAACCGGTCATTCCGCGTTGGGCCACAGCGGAAGCCGTTTCACCATGACCGCCTCATCACTCGACGCAGCCTCACGAACTTTTGACCGCCACTACATCGGTGGCGTATGGACACGCGCCCGGTCATCGAGCATGTTCGTCGCGATCAATCCCGCGACAGAAGAACCGATCGGGGCAGTGCCCGCCGCAGATGCGGCCGTCGCGGAATTCGCTATCACGGCCGCACGCCAAGCATTCGACGAAGGACCTTGGCCGCACACGACGCCTCAGGAGCGAGCTTCAGTTCTTCGAGCGATGGCAACAATTATGCGCCGCCGGCAACGCGAGTTGGTCGAGCTGGACATAGCTGAGACTGGTCGAGCGCGTTACCTGGCGGAAAGTATTTTTGTCGATACTCCGATCAGCCATTGGGAGGATATGGCTAATCGTGTGCTGCCTACTTTTGCCTTCGCAGAGCCCCAAGAGCCATTCATCTCTGCGGGCGGAATTGGACAGGGAGTCGTTCGCCAACAGCCTTATGGCGTCGCGGTTCTCGTCACTCCGTTCAACGCACCCTTCTTCCTCGGTGCCATCAAGTCGGCTGCAGCGCTCGCGGCGGGCTGTACCGTCGTATTGAAGCCGTCACCTCTCACTCCGATATCGAGCTTTCTACTCGCCGAAATCGCAGACGAAGTCGGGCTGCCACCGGGCGTCTTCAACGTGATCTGTGGCGACGTCGACGCCGCACAAGTGCTTACAGCACACGAATCCGTCGATATCGTCAGCTTCACCGGCTCCGGTGAAGTTGGTAAAAGTATCTATTCTCAAGCGGCTCCGACTGTGAAAAAGTTGATTTTGGAACTTGGTGGCAAATCGGCCAACATCGTCTGTGAAGATGCGGACCTGACGAAAGTTGTCCCCGACGTACTGGCGAATCTCACTGTCAACTGCGGACAGGGCTGCGCCCTCATGACCCGCACCGTGGTCCACGAATCGGTCTACGATGACTTAGTCGCAGCACTGCTGACCACGGTAAAGGATGTCAGCATTGGAGATCCAAACGATCCAGCGATCATGATGGGTCCGCTGATCAGCGACCAGCACCGTGAGCGAGTCGAGCGACTCATTGCCAAAGGAGTTGACGAGGGCGCCACGTTGGCTTTCGGCGGCAGACGTCCGCAAAAACCGAATCGGGGGTTCTTCCTGGAACCCGCCGTATTCATCGACGTCGAAAACTCGATGTCCGTTGCTCGGGAAGAGATCTTTGGACCCGTCACCGCGGTGATCAAGTTCAGCAATGACGACGAGGCAATCCGCCTCGCCAACGACAGCGCCTACGGCCTAGCAGGTGGTGTGTGGTCGCGAGATACGTTTCGTGCCTACACAATCGGAACCCGATTGCGCGTCGGCTACGTATCAATCAACGGCGGACACTCCGGCTTAAGTCCACACTCTGCCTTCGGCGGATTCAAGGCCAGTGGTTTCGGCCGGGAGTGGGGTAGTTATGGGCTGAGTGAATTTCTCCAAACCACGACGCTTGCCTGGCCGATGGCGAGCGGATAGTCGCTCCTAGCGATGCTAACGACACTGACACAACTGATTTCGGCACGTCGGTTCAATATCCCCCGTCGCGGTGAGCGTCGCCTAGAGGTGTTGCCAGTCGCTACCTGCGGCCAAGCGGCACCGCGTTGTGGAACGCTCATCATCAAACCAAGGTGCCCCGGACGTTTAAGGACAAGAATGTGGGACCGCTAGAAGGTCGCGTAGTTTTCATCACTGGCGCGGCGCGCGGCCAAGGACGTTCACACGCGGTGACGTTCGCCGAATGCGGCGCGGACATCGTCGGGGTGGATATCTGCGAAGACGTGGCCGCGGTGCCATATCACCTCGGCACCGCTGAGGAGCTCGCAGAGACCTCACGGCTGGTCGAAAAGGCCGGCAAATCCATGTTGGCGCATAAAGCCGATGTCCGTGATATGGGATCCCTCCAAGCGGCCTTCGACGCTGGAGTCGAACGCTTCGGAAGTATTGACACTGTTGTCGCCAACGCCGGCGTCGTGACATGTGATCTCGATGAGAAGGACCCCGGAACATCGCTGCGCACCGGCATCGACATCAACTTGATCGGGGTGTGGAACACGTTCCATATCGCAATCCCCCATTTAAGAGGGCGCGGTCAGGGCGGGAATCTCGTTGCCACCTCTTCCATGGCAGCACTGCTGGACCTCACCGACGGCAGCGGTGGATCCGACGGCTACAACCTGTCAAAGCTTGCGGTTACGGGCTTGGTCAAGGCGTACGCCAATCTCCTTGCGCCCGATGGCATCAGGGTAAACGGAGTAGCGCCCACCAACTGCGACACGCCGATGGTCACACAAAATCCCTCGTTGTTGAGGGTTGTGGAGACGAACCCGAATCTGGTCAACGCAATGCAGACCGCTCTACCCGACTTTCCGATGGTGCAACCCCGCGACGTGACAAACGCGATTCTATTCCTCATTACGGAGGCGGGGCGCACGTTCACGGGCAGCATCCTGAAAGTCGATGCGGGAATGGACATCCGGCGGTAATCGTCCAGTACTTAAAGAAAGGTGCACCGTGATCCTCTCGGAGAAGAAAGCCGAGGTGCGCAAGATTCTGGACCACCAGCGCGCATCCAACAACGAAGTTGGGATGTTTGGCACCAACGGCAAGAATCATTCTGGTCACCTGTCGGTGATACGGCACGCCCAAGCTGAGAACGATTTTGTCACGGTCTTTTGGGGGGGTGCACTCAAGCTCGATTGGGGCGACGGGGCAATGTTGGACTACGACCGGAACCTCGGCGAGGATGCCGCCCTCTTTGAAGCCGCCGGTGTTGACCTACTCTTCGTACCGAAACGTGACGACATGTTCCCCCGACGGACGGTAACGGTCATCGATATGCCCGAAATGTTCGCGCGCATCGACGGCATGCCGGAACGGCGGGGGATGGAATTGGTCGTCACGATGTTCGCTACTTTCATGATCATCGTTGGGCCCAGCAGGGTGTACTCAGGTGAGAAGGACTGGCCACAGCTTGCTATGTTTCGACAGATGGCCGAGGATCTGCAACTTCCTGCTCGGTTGGTGAGCTGTCCGATAGAGCGGGAAGACGACGGGCTCGCGATATCAAGCCGCAACGCTCAGCTCACTCCTTCTCAGCGGATAGCCGCGCCCGTTCTGTACAGGGGTCTATCTGCGGGTGTTGCGGCAATTTCAGAAGGGGAGCGATCCGCCCGACCCGTGATCGACCTCGTCACATCGCTAATTGCCAAAGAAGCGGAAGCGGACTATGTCACGATCGTTGACGCGGACACTCTGGAGCCTCGCGAGGTCCTTTCCGGTAATCTGCGGTTGCTCGGATCGGCGAAACTAGGCGAAATATCGATAGTTGATAATTTGGGCGTCTCAGTAAACGGCGACGTTGTAGCCTGACGGCTCCATATACCAAATGGTGCGGCGCTAGCGAACTTCCGTCGCCGGGGAGTTAAGAGTTGTCTCGAGTTTCACGCCACGTTCGGTAGTAGGCGTGCTTGGACGATGGTTTTTTTAATGTGAATGTTGATGGTATGTAATGCTTTTCGCAAAAATGGCGGAGCGAGGGCTGGTCGGCTGCAAGAAGTGAACGCTCAGACGGTCATGGCCCCATTGGTGTAGAAGGCCGCGAATCCCTAACCCCTCAATGGTGGGGGTTAGGGATTCCTACACGTGAAGCGGGTGACGATTCCGTTGCGCAATCGGGCCGAAAGTCATCGACGCCGTTGTGGCGGGGTAGACGTTCGTCGTAACGCGCAACGGCCAACCGGTGGCCGAACTTCGCCCGCTACGGCGCGTGCCCCAGAGATTTATTGGTCGAGATGAAGTCGAGCATCTGGCCAGCGCGGCGATGCGCATCGATCACCGCCGGTTTCGCGACGATCTCGACCACTCAATTGATCGAGGGCCGCCGAGCTGGCCGCCGGCCCCTTACTGGCCCCCACACCGGTCGAAGCAGCCACGCGCCAGGCACGGGTTTGCAAGAAGTCGAATCACGACTTGAGCCGCTGCCCTTAGGAAGACTCAGCGGTGCGCAGTTACGCACTTGTCGTGGCCGCGGTCGCCACCACCGGACGGACACCGCGAAGCAGGTTCGCTGATCTGTTGATCGCCGCGACGTCCGTTGCGGGCGTCATGGCGGCGCGGCGTCAGGAATTTGTTCCGGCTGGCGAATCGGACGCGATGGACAAGTCCGCCTCGCACGGAGCCCAAAGTCCTTCCCGGCTAGTGCCGTCGTGCTCTCGTGCAGATAAAGCCGTCGCGCAATCGTGGATATGACGAGGCTTTACCGAAAGGGGGGCACCTCCATGAATTCGCGCTTCCCAGATGCCGGCACGGTTCGGACCGTATTGAGCATGGCGTCTCGCGCGCCCTCGGTGCATAACACGCAGCCGTGGCGTTGGCGGATTGGCAGCGAGAGCCTGCACCTCTACGCGGATGAGAGTCGGCGCTTGCCCAACACCGACCCGGACGGTCGCGACCTGATATTGAGTTGCGGTGCGGCGTTGCATCACTGCGTCGTTGCGTTAGCGGCAGTCGGGTGGCGATCGAAGGTGACTCGGCTGCCGAACCCGGCCGACCCCGATCACCTTGCCGCCATCGAAGTGTCGCGCCATCCCGCTGATTACGTCGATATCGCGCTTGCGGCGGCGATCCCGCGACGTCGAACCGATCGGCGCCACTACAGTTCGTGGCCCGTACCGATGAGCGATATAGCGCTCGTGGCTGCGCGGGCGGCACGAAACGGCGTCACTTTATGCCAAGTTGAAGACATCGACAATCTGCACAAGATCGTCGCCAAATCCGTTTGGGATCACCTGAACCACGATTACATCGCCGAGCTCACGTCGTGGAGCGGGCGGTACGCATCGGTGGCGGGCGTGCCGGCACGCAATGCGCCGGTATCGGATCCTAAGGCGAAGATTCCGGGCCGGTTCTTCGCCGGGCCTGCGCTGCCTATGGCACCGGATTCGTCGCCCGCTGACGACAACGCCGTCGTTCTCGCTCTCGGGACGCGGGGCGACGACCGGCTGGCGCAACTGCGCGCCGGTGAAGCAACCAGTGTGGTGCTGCTCACCGCGACGTCGATGGGATTGGCCAGTTGTCCGGTCACCGAACCACTGGAGATCGCGGACACCCGAGAAATGGTCCACTCCGATATCTTCGGCGGCAGCAACCACCCGCACATGCTTCTTCGAGTCGGGTGGGCGCCCATCAACGCAGATCCATTGCCCGCGACGCCGCGACGCGAACTCAGCGAATTCGTCGAGTCGCTCGCCGACCACGAGCACAAGATCGCGAATTAGGCGCTGAAGAACCCGAAAACGTGGGCGCACAGATGATGGCAATGGAGACGTTCACATTAGACCCACGGTGCTGGTGGACGTCACGCATTCTCGGCCGTAATCCGCTTATCCGGCGCACTGACCGCATCGAAGCCTTGGTCATGTTGACCGTGTTCGTCGTTTCACTGCTCGCGGTGCCCGTGGCGGGTGTGGCGGGCACGCTGACCTATCAGGCGCGCGACCGCCTTTACCGTCAAGAAGCGCTCGAGCGCCACCGCGTGACGGCCGTCGTCACCGAGGCGGTCACCGAGGACTGGGGGAATGACTGTCGTGCAGGCACACTGGCCGGGCCATTAGCCCGCTATTGCCGCAACTCGTCGGCGCTGTCGCCGATCGCCGCTGAGGCAGCGGCCGCGGCGAAACTTGCCGCTGAATGCCGAAATCCTTTCCGCAGCATCGTTGTCCGAGCTGTCGAAGTTGTCTACGCGATCGAAGAAACGCTCCGGATCATCGAGGACTACTAACGCCCGACGCGCCTCTTCGTCGACGTGCCGGCTCGTCCTGGCGTCGGGCACGGCGTCAGCGAGGCACCCCGCGGCTTGTTGTACCACCGCTACCGCATCGATGATGCCGGGCTGGTGTCCGCGGCGACGATCATTCGCCGACGTCGCAAAAATTTCGCGGGCACTTTCCGACGTGTGGGACGTCTCGGAGTGGGAAATATTCAGCGATGAGACCGAGGGCGTTGAAGAGAAGTACTGGCTGATCGACGGTCGGTACGTGATGAGCTGAAACTGCAAGGGCTTCAACCTAAACCGTGATGTGGCACTCCGACGGAGTTCTGGAGACTCGTCATATTTCCTCACTTGACTAAACAGTGCGGTCCAGCACTGTGGGGTACCGGGTTGGAAATGCCTGGCCACTTTCCGCTATCCGACCTGGATCGCGACGCGGTCCAAGAGCGCCCGGGACTGGATGTCCGCGACTCCGGCGGCAGGACGCCGAGGTCAATGGTCGAGTGGCTCACAATGCTGAAGCCGGGTTGTGGCAGACCGTGGCCGAAACATCCCGGCTGGCTGGAACGCTACACAGGCTCATCGCGAGGCATCCTCTTTGATCGCACAAGCCGCAAAACGGATATATATCGCGACGAACACGGCCGGTTCTACAATTCGCTTGTATCGCCTTGAGCTGGCCTGTTGCTCGCGAGCATCGCTACGTCAAGCTGTTCTTCTTCCAGCGCGTCGACGGGCAGCTGCGTCTGGTCGGGGCGCACCCGCATGCCGTCAACCAGCAGGGCGACATAGCGTCGCCATAGATCGATGTTGATGCTGTCGGCGTATTCGCTCACTGTTCCAGCCAGCAGTCCGATCACGGGAACATCGGTGGGCGACAGCTCCGTACGCAAGTACCCATCGGCCTGTGCGCGCGAGACAAGTTCGGCTAGCGTCGGGGCGAGCCGCACTCGCGCGGCCTCGACTCGACCTCCTCGGTAGGCCTTGCTGAAGGCGACCTCGCGAAGTCCTCGGTCGGTGGCGCTGATCTCGCACATACGCTGGATAAACCAGACGAATCCTTCCCATGAATCCGGATTGCGCAACGCGGTTTCGGCAAGATCGGCGAGCTGGTTCATTGCGTCTTCGAAGATGGCCTCTAGCAGGTCCTCCTTCGTTGCAAACCGCCGATAGACGGTGCCTACTCCGAGCCTGGCGTAGTGGGCGACGTCGTTGAGAGTGGCTTCAAGACCCCGGACTGCGAAGAGCTCGCGCGCGGCGTTAATCACCCGTTGCCGGTTGCGCTGAGCGTCTCTGCGTAGTGGGCGACGCGACTGCTCAGGACTGGCCATGGCCATGAGTGTAACCGTCAACACAGTATAAGTGGATGACTTCTATCCGTTTATGTGTTTAGGTTGCCTAGCCACCCTCGATGTGCACGGGGTGGCGCCAGCACGGGAAGGTGCACCTAATGACTACTGTCCTGCCCAGCGTCGCAGAGCGCCCCACGCCGACGCCTCCTCGATTCGCAGCTGCGCGCCGATGCGACACCCATTGCAAAGGTGGAGGGCGGTCGTGGTGACCAAGTTCTTTGGGCAGGTGTGGTTGCCGGTCCTGGTCGCGTTATCCGTGGCGATTGGCGGTATCGCCGTCAGCGAGTTGCGTACGGTCTTTGGATCGCACCCTGTGTTGGTGACACCAGAAAGTTCAGATAGTGCCGAAGCGTTCAACCCGAAAATCGTTACCTATGAGGTGTCGGGGGGATCTGTCACCGCGGTCATCAACTATCTAGACCTTGATTCCAAGCCTCAGAGGGTCGAGCACGCGACGTTGCCGTGGTCGCTGACGTTACGGACCACCGCGCCTGCGGCCACGCCAAATATTCTTGCCCAAGGCGACGGTGACAGCATCAACTGTCGGATCAAGGTTGATGACAAGGTCAAAGACGAGCGCACCGCTACGGGTCAAACCGCGGAAACGTTCTGCTTGGTGAAGTCGGCATGAGCGCGCCCGCCCACCGGGCCACACCCGGGGCGGCTTCGGCCACCTGCCACCAAACTCGTCCACGCTTGCCAAGGCTGATCCGGATGCTTGCCGCCCCGATCATCGTGGCTTGGATTCTTCTCGTAGCTGTACTGAACACCGTTGTGCCGCAATTGGAAACAGTGGGCAAGATGCGTGCGGTATCGATGAGTCCCAACGATGCGCCTTCAATGATCGCGACCAAGCGTGTAGGTAACGTTTTTCACGAATTCACCACCAGCAGCTCGGTGATGATAGTGCTGGAAGGTGACAAGCCGTTGGGCGCAGACGCGCACCGCTTCTATGACACGTTGGTGCGCGATCTCCGGGCCGACACCACCCACATCCAGCATGTGCAAGACTTTTGGGGAGATTCGTTTACTGCAGCGGCCGCCCAGAGCCGCGACGGCAAAGCCGCCTACGTGCAGATCTACATCGCCGGCGATCAAGGAGAGACGCTGGCCAACGAGTCGGTAGCGGCTGTTCGACGTATTATCGCCAGCGTCCCGGAACCGGCGGGGGTCAAAGCCTACGTGACCGGGCCCGCAGCCACCACGGCCGATCAGAACGTCGTCGGTGATCAGAGCATGCAAGTCATCGAACTGGTCACCTTTGTCGTCATCATTGTCATGCTGCTGTTGGTCTACCGGTCGGTGGTGACGATGGCCATCGTGCTCACCATGGTGCTCTTGGGATTGTCGGCAGCTCGTGGGCTTGTGGCGTTTCTGGGCTATCACAACATGTTTGGCCTTACTACGTTTTCGTCGAATCTGACGGTGACTCTGGCTATCGCTGCGGCCACCGACTATGCGATTTTCCTGATCGGTCGCTACCAGGAGGCACGCCGGTCGGGTGAAGACCGAGAATCGGCTTACTACACCATGTTTCACGGGACAGCGCACGTGGTATTGGCTTCGGGTTTGACCATCGCCGGGGCGACCTACTGCCTGTACTTCACGCGGTTACCGTATTTTCAGACCATGGGCGTGCCGCTGGCAGTCGGCATGGCGATCGTCGTTGCCGTCGCCTTAATATTGGGGCCGGCAGTGATCGCGCTGGCCAGTCGCTTCGGGCAGGTGCTCGAGCCCAAAAGCGTGAAACAGAAGCGGGGTTGGCGTCGCGTCGGCACTGCGACGGTCCGATGGCCCGGCGCAATTCTGGTGTGCGCCATCGTGTTATCCATGGTCGGCTTGCTCGCGCTGCCCGGCTATCACACCATCTACGAAGACCGCATCTACCTGCCTGCCACCGTCGCGGCCAACGTCGGCTACGACGCTGCTGATCGGCACTTTTCCCAGGCGAAAATGAATCCCGAGCTGCTGATGATCGAAGCGGACCACGATCTGCGCGATCCGGCTGATTTTCTAGTGATCGACAAGATCGCCAAAGCGATCGTAGCTGTCCATGGGATCGCGCAGGTGCAAACCATCACCCGCCCCGAGGGACGACCCATCCAGCACGCAACCATCCCGTTCACCATCGCCATGAACAGCACCGGCCAGGTGATGAACAATGACTACCTACAAACCATGATGGCCAACATCCTCAAGCAGGCCGACGACATGCAAGTGAGCATCGACACCATGGAAAAGATGCAAAACCTCACCGCTCAGATGGCCGACATCACCCACAGCATGGTCGCCAAGATTAAGCAAACTAACATCGACGTCCAGGCATTGCGTGATGAAATGGCGAACTTCGACGATTTCTTTCGACCTCTACGCAGCTACTTCTACTGGGAGAAACATTGTTTCGACATCCCGGCCTGCTGGGCCCTGCGATCGTTGTTTGATGCCCTCGATGGCATCGACAAGATGAGCGACGACATCGAAGCCTTGGTCCCCGACATGGAACGCTTGGATGCGGTAATGCCGCAGATGGTCGCGCTGATGCCCCCGATGATCCAATCGATGAAAGACCAAAAGCAAATGATGCTCAACCAATATCAAACCCAAAAAGCGCAGCAAGACCAAACGATGGCATTACAGAATAACGCGACCGCCATGGGGCAGGCTTTCGACGCCGCCAAAAACGACGACTCCTTCTACCTGCCGCCGGAGGCCTTTGACAACGCCGACTTCAAACGCGGTGTCAAGCTGTTCCTATCCCCTGACGGGCACGCGGTGCGATTCACCATTTTGCTCCAAGGCAACCCCCTCACCGAAGAGGCAACCTCGCGGATTAACCCCATCAAAACCGCGGCAGCAGACGCGATTAAAGGAACACCGCTGGAAGGATCCACCGTCTACCTCGGCGGCAGCACAGCCCTTTACAACGACATGCAGCAAGGCGCTGACTACGACTTGCTAATCGCCGCGGTCGCCGCCCTGATCCTGATCTTCCTCATCATGACTGTCTTGACCGGGGCCTTGGTCGCGGCCGTGGTCATCGTCGGCACCGTAGCGCTTAGCCTGGCTACATCATTCGGACTCGCTGTGCTGCTCTGGCAACACCTCATCGGCATTCCTCTGCACTGGATGGTGCTGCCCATGTCGGTGATCGTCTTGCTCGCCGTCGGGGCCGACTACAACCTATTGCTGGTATCACGGATGAAAGAAGAAATCCTCGCAGGACTCCGGACCGGGATCATCCGGGCCATGGCCGGCACCGGCTCGGTGGTCACCTCTGCCGGCCTCGTCTTCGCCTTCACCATGATCTCCATGGCAGTCAGCAAACTCATCGTCATAGGCCAAGTCGGCACCACCATCGGCCTGGGCCTGCTGTTCGACACCCTAGTCGTGCGGTCACTGATGACACCTTCTATTGCAACCCTGCTCGGACGATGGTTTTGGTGGCCCCAGCGGGTCCGGTCCCGACCCCTCCCACAGTCGTCGACCCCGACCAACATCGCTCCCGAATGTTCTGTAGCAAATAATTGATAGCGACAGGTCCGGCGCGCCGTCGGACACGCACCCGGTGCACTCGCGGGGAGTTGTGTCCGGCCAGCTTGACAGGTCGCGGGGCGCTTTTTCAAAACTGGGACCACGAGATCAACGTCGCCAGGCCGGGATTGACTGCGGCACCCTGGCAATGAAAGCTGGCCCCACCAACCGCCACACCTGGCTGACAGCTCCTACCGTGTGAACCAGTTACGGGGAGAAGGCGGGTGGGATCCTGGAGACCAGCCCGCCGACCACATTGTGCTCTCGTCTACCGAGCGCGGTGGTGCGACGTGCAGACGCATCATCCGGAGCCCCACTCTCTGGGCGAACATTTCCAATAACGCGGGCCGAAAGAATCCGGTGTACGTCTGCCTAGACTAGATTCGGTGACTCACCGACGATTCCTTTCGGCATAGATTCGTCGAGGCATAGGACGCGAATAAAATCGCCCATGCCGGGTGTGATCCACTTCGCTACGGTCGACTCAGGTACAGGATCTCGGCGCTATGAATTTAGTCGGGGACCGGACCGCAAAGAATTTTGTGTCGACCAAAGCGTTGCGGATTCACGGACCAGGCGACACAGCGGCCCTAGGTGTGCTTTGCCTAAGTGGCATGATGTAGCGGCGTCAAAAGTCAACGCGCCGGGCTGTCTTCGGCAAAGGCCTCCGCCTACTCTCCGTGCCCGAAGCGGGCGTCCGGGTGATTATACTGTGTAAGCACATTGCTTAATGGTTGGACCGCCGCCCTTACTTCTCAGGAGACACAGAGGCCAGTGAATATCGAGGAGGCCGAGAAGTTCGTCTACGGGTGGATGATGTGGGATCGTGGGTTTTCGGACGGCATTGCACACGCCACAAAGCTGGTCGAGGCGCTTCTGTGCCATAAAGGGACATGCGAACCGCAACGAGGAGTCCTGCTCGGGTTGTACGAATCGCTATTGAGTACCAGCAGCAACCGTCTTGGTGCTCCGTGATTTTCGAGCCAGACTTGGCTAGGCGTTGCTGGACGGAGCGTTGTTGACAGCCGCTACTGAGCCCGGGTGATGCCAAACCGCGTGCCGGCGCTCACGATCGACCGCCCCGAAGTGCTCGACGCCTCAATGCAGCGACGCGAACGCGTCGAGCAATTCCGCGAAAAGGACCGGCAATCGCGGCCATGGATCTATGCGACTACGTCGTCGGCCCCGGAGTGGCGGTATGGCGAACCGTGGCGAGCCGCTGGTCCACCTTCCGTATGTGCTACCACGTAGCACATGAAGACGATAGGGGTACGGGAGCTGCGGCAACACGCGAGCAAGTACCTTAAGAAAGTCGCCGCGGGGAAGCGATCGAGATCACTGACCGCGGTCATCCTGTCGCGCGATTGGTGCCGATCACCAGCGATCCGTGGCGGGACCGGATTAACGCCGGTGAAGTCGTCACGGCGGGCAGTCCAATGAACGTCGACGACCTCAAACCCGCGGGATATTCGCTCAGCGGCTCTGAAACCCTTGAGCACCTGCGGAGCGACGAGCGCTAGTCCGTGCGGATCTATTTGGATACCTCTGCGCTAGTCAAACTTGTTGTCGCGGAGGATGAATCGCAGGCGTTGCTGCACTTCCTCGACACACACTGTTGACAGCCTGTTCTCATCGGCTCTAGCACGCGCCGAGCTGATACGTGCTGTGGCACCAAACGGTGACCCGGCGATAACTGACGCTCGCAAACTACTTAACGGGTTGGACACCGCCATGCTGACGCGACAGCTGCTTGAGGACGCTGGCACCATGCTCCCGTTGCGTCTGCGAAGTCTGGACGCAATACACCTCGCGGCGGCATAGCGAGCCGGCGAGGCATTGCGCGCGGTTGTCAACCTACGACTCCCGAATGCTTGCAGCGGCAGCGGATCTTGGGATCCCGACGGCGAATCCACGCGAGAGCTGAGCGGTTCTGGCCTCGTAGTCGAGGCCGCCGGAAGCGATCCAGGTAGCCAGTGGGGCAGTACGCGAAACTCGCCGTGGTCCACGATTAGATGCGCTACGGCCAAGCATCAAACCCCGGGCAGTAATGACGACGCGTTGGCGTCCGCCTTGCTCGCGGGTCCGTCTAGCGGGGCACTAATCGATTACCGGTATCCGCCATGTTCGATTCCGCCATATTCCTCCAGGGGCTTGGCCAGGCCAATAGGGGCGAGGCGGACCCGCCGCGGCACCACTTCCGGCGGATCGTGGGCGTCGGGGGTCGAGGGCCGGACAACAAGCTTTGTCGCTGATGGGGGACAATGCTTCTGCCGCAACAACACCCGTAGAAGAGCGATTGGCGACGTACCGTTGACGTGCATCAGCCCGAACTAACCAGGCTGCACCCAGCGTGTGAAGACCTCGCCGTGGACCCGCGTGAGGTTGATCGGCACCTTGACCGGCCTGTCGATCCGGCCGGGATGGGTCTCCGGGGGTCGCCGGATGCAGGAGACCACCTTCGCCTTGGCATTGCTCACCAGGTACGTGGGATGTGCTCCGTGAGTACCGGCGTCCTGGCGGCGCTCGGTGTGGCCACCGGGCAGGTGGAAATCGCGCTTCCCGCAGCGATATTGAGCAGCGTCGCGGTCGGCATGAACCTCCGCAATCAGATCGCGGAACGGCAATGTAGTGGTGATTCGGTGTCATGCGGTCGTCAACGTGGTGAGGAGCGCGTGACAGCGATCGACCCTGTCGGAGTCGTGTTTCGTCCTCGAAGTACGATGCCAAGTCGCGCGGGCCGGCGTCTTCGCGTCGTGCACGTACTGTCCGTAGTCATGCCCAGCCTTGAGTGAGTGATACTGCGTGGAGGTAAGCAGACGTCACGTCATTAAATCCGGTCCGCCCGGCTGCCATAATGCCCCCAGTCTCATTGGTGTATTGAGGTATTCGCCCTTCCGGTCAACAGCGGGACTAAACCCGCGCAGTTGTCGGCGGTGCGCTCGACCGACGACAGGCCAGATCGTCGCCGGCAAGCCAGCACTGGCACGCTCTTCGCGTCGCGATCACCGTAGCGGGCATCCGGAAACTACTATGGGACAACATGATTCGCGTTTCACGCGGCGTGGGGATGGGGTAGCCGCCTGAGTCGGTAGGCCATCCGATGGCATCCAGCCGCCGCTGAACGCGTTCCAGGTCGGCCGCGGACGGCAGCTCATCGGTGATGCGGGTGATCGCCACACCGATGTCTGTATCCTCGATGGCCATCTTGTCGCGCGCCGCCAGCTGCGCAGCCACCGCCGCTACCTCATCGTCGGACAAGCGACGCCGCAAGAGAGCCAGCAGCGGGATGTAATCCGACTGCGGAACACCGTGCGGATAGCCGGCACGAACAAAGGCCATAAACCTGGCCACCAAGCCGCCCCAACTCATCCTGAATTCCACCATCCTGCAGCAGATGCCACTAACACGGTCTACCGACCATCACAGCCATGAATCCAGCCCGGCCGCCGGGCCGCGCGGTCTAACCTCGACGATATGCGTACGGCGTTCCATCAGCAGCTTGAAGCGTTGACACGCAGCATCGGCTACATGTGCGGACTCGCCGGCACCGCGATGCAACAAGCCACCCAGGCGTTGCTGGGGGCCGACATCGTCCAGGCCGAGATCGTGATCGGCGACCACGACAAACTTGCGGTTCAAGCCGCACAAAACCGAAACCGACGCCGTCAGTTTGCTGGCTCTGCAAGCGCCGGTCGCCAGCGATCTACGCGCCGTCGTGAGCAGCCTCAAAAATGTCGGAGACGTCGACCGCATGCACGCGCTCGCGCTGCACGTCGCCAAGACTGCGCGGCGTCGACACCCCGCACACGCCATCCCCGACGACATCAGCGATTACTTCGCCCAGATGGGCCGAATCGCGGTCGATATCGGTATCACCACCAAAGATGTTGTGCTGACAAGGGATATCGGTAATGCGGCCAAACTTGCCGATGACGACGACGCGATGGACGACCTCCATCGCCAATTGTTCGCCGTGGTCCTGGAACGCCAGTGGCCGTATTCGGTCGCCACCGCCGTCGACGTGACGCTGCTAAGCCGCTATTACGAACGCTTCGCCGATCACGCCGTGGCAATCGGCCGACGAGTCATCTTCCAAGCAACCGGTGTCCCGACTGTCTGATCAGACCGCGGCAACACCCTTCTCACACGACTTGAGCGCGATCTCCTTCAAGACAGCAGGCCTGCCACTGCTGCACCCGCCGCAGGAAACCCAGAGGGAGGGATATTGGCGCATGGTTTGGCGCTCGCATGCGGGGCTACCCCTGATCGCCGGTCGCCCGCTGGCCGCCATGTCGAAAGAGAACCGATGATCCTTGATAATTTTCACGTCACCGATCAGGTGGCCATCGTCACCGGCGCTGGCGTGGGCATCGGACGCGCCATTGCGATCGCCCTGGCTTAAGCCGGCGCCAACGCGGTCGTGGCAGCCCGATCGGAAGCGGATCTTGACGAAACCGTCCGCCAGATTGAAGCCACCGGGCAGCGCGGACTGGCGGTCATCAC
Organism: Mycobacterium sp. MUNTM1; assembly: GCF_054660795.1. NCBI lineage: Bacteria > Bacillati > Actinomycetota > Actinomycetes > Mycobacteriales > Mycobacteriaceae > Mycobacterium > Mycobacterium sp. MUNTM1. The sequence continues at coordinate 58,131 of NZ_BAAGDE010000014.1, read as the reverse complement.
CGATATGGATTTCCGCTACGCGGTCCACGACCGGTACCACGGCGAATTCTTTTTGAATCACTGTGGGTCCCTGCTCAATCGCGAGCCGCTGGGCGCCGACTTCGTCAAAGGAATGTGTCATACCACCGAAGACCCAACGTTTGACGCTACCGCCATCGCGACAAACCCCCCGCGCCCAGATGCGCCCCATCCACCGGCTTCCATGGGTGCCCAGCGACCAACATCCCCATTGCGCCTGGACGGTCATCATCGACGACTCGAACCCAGCCGTGGCCGAGCCGGTTGGTCAAGACGATATGAGGCGCACTCGTCCGGCCGACCTCACGCTTGATTCGATAGACAGCTCAGAACCCGGTCACAGCGACTATTCCGGACCGCTTGTCAGCGACATCGACTTCTCGGCGTTCTCGCATTTGGCCTTGGTGCGGTTCGCCGACGAAACCTGTATACATATACAGATGTACTTGCTTTACCTAGCGTTTGCGCGAGCGGTAGCCAAACGCACCGACCCCGTCACCGCCGCATCGATATGTCTCAAACAGCTAATTGGTTTCGGCGCTGTCACCGCGGCACGCCTACGTACCGGCTTTCGATTGCCCGCGACCGCCCAAGGAGCATTGCGGGCACTCGAATTGCATCCATTGTTCAACCCGGCCGCCTACGTCTCGGCGAGCCGACAAGGCGACCGATGGTTCCTGAGCGCTTCTCTGGCACACCAGGATCGCGCGTGGGTGGATCTGATCGGCCCCCTTGAAGTGCGGCCGCTACAAGCGATCGTGCGCACAATCGACCCGACGGCGGATGTCGAAGTTCTTGGAAGTCAACAGGGTTGGGCACTGAGCGTCACCAGCGGGCACCGACCCACACCCGAACCACGCGAAGTTGCCATGGCCAAAATCGGAGATCGGCTGTCCTGGCGTTTCGAAGGACGGTCATCGCCTCCGCTCACCGCTATCTAACGCTCGCTAACGGTGAGTTATCGCGACGCTGGGATGGAGAAGACTCAAGTTGAGCCGGCCGAATCAGATGCCCGCGATCGGGTTGAGGGCAAAGTGATTGCGGCGAAATCGTTGTCGAGCACTGGGCGGCGCGGGGACAGTCGGTGACGGTGTGTTTCAGTCAGTGAGACTTCATCGAGCCGATTTGATGCACCCACGGCTACCCTGTGGATTGCGTTATAGATACTGCCAAATCTGTGAGGGGGTCTCACATTCGTCTCATAATTTGGTCGCATAACCAGGCTGCGAGCTGCTGCGTCCACCCCCAAAATTTTGCCCGAAATCGCCCAGGTGAACGCCGTGGCGGCTCAATTACGTATCTATGTGCGTTTCTCTCCGAGCCCACAACCCCTGGGGTTCCGAACATTTGGTGGGCGCAAGCATCGTGATCACCCCGGAGTGGCCGCAGGCCTACCACGTACATGCCATCGCCACATGCGCTCACGATGTGGTCGTCGGCATCGGGGGGTGGCTGTTCGATCACGCGAGGCAAGGGTGGAAGGTCTCGGTGATGCTTAGCGAACCCGTCCAGTCCTCTGCGCTGAATATCCTCGGAATCAGTGCCCGCGAGATCGATTATGCATCGTGGCCCTCGGCGGAAAACGTCAATGTGGTCGTCGCTTCGACCGAGCTGTACGAGCGCGACCAAGCACTTCGCCGACATATTGGCAAGGCGAGCCGGGATCTTCATACCACCGTCTGGCTGTGGGATCCCAACGGCCGACGCGTCGCTCCGCACGAGTCCAAAGCGTTGCGCTACACGCTTGGCAACGCCGCGCGCGTGTTCAAAACTCAAGCGATGGTCTCGGCTGAGCTTGCGACGGAGCGGGTAGCGACACACGAGACGCTCTATTCGCTGAAATCCAACCGCGACATTCTTGGAGCACCGACACGGAGCGCCGGGCTTTGAAGCGATCCGGCGCCCGTCATCCAGCGTTGCCGACCAGACAGCGATTCCGGGCGTCGTCAGCACTACTCCGCCCGCTGCTCGCGCTCCGAGCGCATCGTTCAGTTGCTCACCCAAACCGACGGAAACTGAATACTCGGCGCGACTTCCTGCTTGCAGCCCGATCGAGGCCATGTGGGTGTTCCGGTGCGTTGTACCTGTGGCCTGACCCAGGTTTATTGAGCCAGGCACTGTCTTGGTTGTCTAGAAACGCGACGGGATGATCCGATTGAGACTGAGATGTGGGTGAGTCTGGGCGACTGGGATGTGTTCAACTCCGGGAACGCGCCAATCACTGCCCGTCAGGTTGTGGTCGGATGCGCTGGCGCAGGAAGAGCGCGGCCCGGTCTAGCGCCTCGTTGGCCTCGTCGAGCATGCCTGTGAACGACTGGAACACGTGCGGCACCTTCGCTGTGATGTCGAGGACGACGTCGACCTCTGCGTCCGAGGCGCGCACAGCGAGCCGACGGGCATCGTCGAGGAGCATCTCGTTGGTGCCGACCTGCACCAGCATGGGCGGCAGGCCGGTGAGATCGGCAGCCACAGCCGGGCTGAGCAATGGGTGGTGGGGGTCCTGACCGGCGACGTAGAAGCTGCTCATGCGGTCGAGGCTTGCGCGGTCGAGCAGGGGATCGGCATCCGCCTTGGTCGCCATGCTCGCACCGGTTCGCGTCGCGTCCACCCCCGGCGAGAACGTGACGATCGCCGCCGGCATGGGCAGTCGGGCGTCGCGCGCTGCGAGCGCACCGGCGATCGTTAACGCGCCGCCGGCGGAGTCGCCGGCGAAGGCGATCGACTCGGGTGATCGACCCAGCTCGAGAAGCTCCCGGTAGGCCGCGACCACGTCCTCCACGTCTGCAGGGAACGGGTGCTCTGGCGCCAAGCGGTAGTCCAGGGAGATGCTCGGAATCCCCGTCCTGACCACCAGGCCGCCGGTGAGCCCGAGTGCGGTGCGGGGAGAGCCGACCACATGCGACCCGCCGTGGAGGTAGAGCAGAGTGGCGGAGTCGGCTCCGGTGTCTGAGCTGACATGCAGCGCGGGTCGTCCGGCGAGTGAGGTCTCGCTGACGCGGATGCCGTCCGGCACCGGCAGCGGATTCATCAGCTTTGCGAAGTTTTCGCGCATCTCGCCCACTGATTGTTCTGTCCCGATACCGATGCCGCGCAGTTGCGCGTCGAGCCGTTCACGCTGGAGTTCGGACATCGGCGACCCTTCCCTTCCAGGGTTATTGCCACTACAGTACATGCCATGGCAGGTATTGCAACGGCACAACCTGTTGACCCGGACAGGGTATTCACCGACCTCGTCCGCGTGGAGACGCGTCTGTACAACGCGGTCGCCGAACGCGTGAAGGCTGGGGCTGGCATCGGAGCCGGACACTTTGAGGTGCTGCGCTACGTCCGCGACCACCGGGACGCGCGCGTCGCGGATCTCGCCTCCACCTTCGCGATCGGTGTCGGAACGACCAGCAAGATTGCCGACCGCCTAGAGAGGGAGGGCTGGTTGACGCGCCGCCCGAACCCAGCCAACCGGCGCTCGTCCCTGCTCGCACTGACTCCGGCAGGTGAGGCAGTTGTATCCCGGACCGAGCCCATCTGGCAGGCGGCGATCCAGGAAATCCTCGGCGAGGTCATCACCCCTAAAAAGCTGACGGCTTTGTCTCTGACACTCGGCGCCCTGCGCTCAGACCTTGAGCGACTTCACCTGGGGCTACCGACCGGCTGAGCGGCCCCGGGCTCCCATGCGATTACCGTCGGGGCGTAGAACGTGTACATGAGCCAAGACGAACCCCAGGTTGAAGGCTGGGATGTTCAAATGCAGGCCGCCGCGCAGTCCGTTGAGCAGGTCGAGGAACCCCCACGTGTTGGCCACTCAAACTAGCGGTACGGCCATGCGTCAGCTGCTTCGCAGGGCGACGATGGCAGCCAGGGATAGCGCCGCTGCAAGGAGATCGCCGTAGGCGGTGCTGGAAAGTAACTCTCTGGTCAGTTTGGGATCGACCATGCCTGTCACGAACAATGTCATTACCTACGTACCGGAATACGTGCACGAAGAGCAGCGGGACGAGAGCGGAAGTGCGGGTGAGTGTGGTGAGTGCTGGCCATAAGTACCACTTGGTGATGAGGGCGTAGACCACGCAGCTCACGAGGAGCTGCATCCAGAATATCGTGACGTTGTCCATCGCGAGGTGCACGCCGTGGGCTGCCTTTCGTTGTTCGTTTTCTAGAGATTCGGTGGTCGATCGATGCCCTGGGAGCGTCCGGCATCATTGCCCCGGACGGAGGCTCGTGAGTGTTCCCTTTCGGTGCCAGCGAGCTGATGTCGCGATTGCCCAGGCTCAACTCATGTGGGGGTGCCGGTGACTTCCCAGTCTTTGACGGTCGCTAGCGGCCCCAGTAGGTCGGCGGGCAGGTCCGGCGAAAACGCCTGTCCGGTGCGCACGCGGTGTGGCCAGTCCCGGTTGGCCAGAGCGGGTTTGGCCAGGGCGACGACGTCGGCGGCACCGGAGTCGACGATCGTGGCGGCGTCGTGGGGGTCGTCGAGGTGGCCATTGGCGATGATCGACAGGCTGCTGTACTGTTTGGCCAACTTCGCCAATGGCTTGGTTGTGTTGGTGAAAGCCGGTGCCAAGGCGCGGTATTCGGTGGTGTGGATGTAGTCGATCCCGGTGTCGGCTAGGGCGGTGAAGATCTCGGCGGCGTCGTCCTCGCCGCCGGTCCACCGATGGTCGTTGTCGGAGACCTTGCCCTGGGAAATCCGGATCCCGACGGCGATGTCCGCTCCGACAGCCGCTGCGACGTCACCGCAGACCTCGGTCGCCAGCCGGACGCGGTTGGCGATGCCACCGCCGTAGCCATCGGTGCGGGTGTTGAGGTAGTCGGTGAGGAATGCGTCGAGGAGGTATCCGTTGGCGCCGTGGATCTCCACACCGTCGAACCCGGCGGCGCGGGCCATGCGGGCGGCGGTGACGAATGCGGCTCGGACTTGCCTGATGTGCTCGGCGGACATCGCCTCAGGAATCTGAAATGGGCCGGATCCGCGGTAGATGGCCAGCTGCTCACCTTTAGGGCGCACCGCGGATGGTCCCCAAGTGGTGTTGGTGTGCGGGTTGCCTTGTACCTGGCTGCCGGCATGCATCAACTGGGCGAAGACCTTCGCCCCGCAGGCATGGACGCCGTCGACGACTCGCGTCCAGGCTGCGGCGTGGGAGGGATTGGCGATGCCGGGTTGGAAAAAGTAGCCCTGGCTGGTCTGGTCATCGATATAGAGGCCTTCGGTGATCAACAAGCCAAAGCCACCGTTGGCGAAGACTCGATAATAGGCGCCGATTCGATCGGTGGGTACACCATCGGCTGTTGCACTCACTCGGGTCATCGGCGCCAGGGCGATCCGGTTGGCCAGCTCTACGTCACCGATAGGAGTCGGTGTGAAGAGATTGTCTGGGTTGTGGGCATGCTGCTGGATGGACACGGTGGCAGTCGCTTTCGTGGTCGAATTAAGGTTGGGAGGGGAGCGAGGACGCCCCTTCGTGCGAGTCCGATTTCAGGCGGGAGTTGATCATTTCGCCTCTTACGCAACTGAATCCGGGCTGCGCCGCGAGGGCTAGAGATCGCCAAGCCCCCGCCAAATTCCGATAGTCGCTTATTCGGCTTCCGCAACCCGTCGTCGACGGCGTGGTAGTCGCCGCGCCGAGCAGTCACGTTCGTCGACCCCGCCCTCGGAAGGCTTGCGTGCCAAGTGGATCGGCACGCAGCGCTATCGAGAGTCGCTCAATGTGTGTCCGGGTGTGAGGACACGTGTGTGACGAAGCCAGCTACGTCGTCGGGAACGTGTCGTCCGATTGCTCCGCTCGAATACACGGTCAGACGCACCGTTCCATCCGGTGCCAGGATGATTCCGGTCGATTGCAGATAGTGCGGGTCATCGTTGACGTAGGCGCCGATCGCGGCGGCGACCTGGTCGGCGTCGGCGCCGTATCCGACTGGAAAGTGCAGCTTGCGCTTGGCGACCAGTTCCGCGGAGGTGTCCTCGTCGTCGACGGAAAGGGCGACGACCTTGATGTTGAGCTGGCTCAGGGTGTCGAGTGCACGCGAGAACGAGCCGAGTTGTGCGTTGCAGTAGGGGCACCAAGACCCGCGATAGATCAGGATGACGCCGCAGGAGCCAGCGAGATCGCTCGGCATGTTGATCGTGCCACCCCCTACGGCGGGAATCTCGAGCGGGGGGAACGGATGGCCATTGTCGAGGCACGACATAGAGATTCTTTCATTGTGTTCGTTGACTGCTGGGCATCCTGCTGGGACAAAAACCAATCCGACGTTTCCAGTTCAATTGCTTGTCCGGTCGTCTTTGTCAGTCTGAAAACGGTCAATCATTCTGCGGCTCATCTGCAGCGAGGTCGCATTTCCTAAGGGGAACCCGTCGGAATGCGAATCAATCGTTGACACCGTCACGACGCAGCCGGTTCTGGTGGCCTAGTCTCGGCTTGCCCCTGGAGCCGGCGGCTATTTCCTCGATAGGCCTGGTAGAGATTCACGACCGCCAAGACCATGACGAGCAGCGGGATGAATGGGGGTTTGATCCCTAGGGGTAGGACGTTGGCCGGAACACGGGGTTGTAAATGCACGTAGGTCGCAATTCCCATGTTGACCACGAGCGCGGCTGAGGCGACGAACACTATTGGGCGATAGAGGTTTGGAATCTTGTGCCTGAAGCATGCGGGCAACAGCAGGCCGAGTCCGATGGCCATTTCGCCGACTTTACCTAGGGGGATGCTGAGCCGTGGCAGGTCACTTTCGGTGATCTGCACGTCGAACATGGTGCGAAACGGCTCGAAATATTTTAAGAATCCGAACATGAACATGAATACGCCGAGAAACATCGAGTTGTACTTCAATATCCTGTTGTCTTGGGTGTGATTCACAAGTTCCTCTCAATTGGTTAGTGACTCTTCACCGTGGATTTGGCATGATTGGTCGTCTCCTGCCTGATCGTGGAAAGAGGCGACGGTTGAGGGTTTATAGGCGGGCGTCGCGGACCGGGTCCCTCCAAGATGATGTGTTGACCACACTGCGGATCATGCCGAGGGAAAAGTGGACCGGCAATTCCAATTCGGATAGTGTCCGGCCGTGGCGACAAACGAACGTGATTCTGCGCCCCGGCTGACGCCCCGCGGATTGGTCACCAAGGCTCGCATCGTCGCTGAAGCCACATCTCTGGTCCGTGAGCGCGGCGTGGCGGGAACGAGCCTCGATGCGGTGATGACGGCCAGTGAGACCAGCAGGTCGCAGCTCTATCACTACTTCGCCAACAAAGACGCTCTGATCAGCGAAGTAATCAAGACTCAGCTCGGGCGAGTCATCGCGGCACAGGAGCCACGCCTACGTGAAGTGACATCCTGGAGCGGTCTGCAGCGTTGGTGCGAGCATCTCGTGGCCACGACCCGCACGACACAAGGCATCGGCGGCTGTCCCCTCGGCTCCCTCGTCAGCGAGCTCGCGGACCGATCCGAATCCGCGCGCCTCGAGCTGGCGCGGTCGCTCGCCGAATGGCAGTCCTACCTATCCACCGGCTTCGCGGTCATGCGCGACAACGGCGAACTCATCGGCGAAGCCGACCCCGACGAACTGGCATTGACGATGATGAGCGCACTGCAGGGCGGACTGCTCATGGCGCAGACCACACGCAGCGTTCGTCCCCTCGAACTGGCCCTCAACATGGCACTCGGGCACATCTCCGGATATCGGTCCAACCCGATCCGATCAACAAGCGTCAACGCCGGTTGTCCAGTGTCGATGAGGTCATATTGTCGCTCTACGCGAAAGGGCTCCCGTCACGCCTCGTGCCGAAGCGTGAGCGCGCGCACCGGGCATGCCCATTCCGCACGTTCGACCGCCTCGACATCGGGGTCGTCAGGTTCGGGATTGACGATCTCGACCTTGCCCCGTTTGGGAACGCGGAAGTGCTCGGGCGCTTCGAGTTCGCACATCGCGTGCCCTTGACATAGGTCGAGATCCACCTCGATCCGAACCGCCATGTCTTGTCCTCCTCGACCGCGCGGTTGCCGGGTCGAATGACCCTAGTTAGTGTCATTGACACTCAGTGTCTAGTAGCTATACCGTGCCGATTATGCACATGGTGTCGAAGCCGCTCAGGGTCATCCAGTGGGGAACGGGCGGCGTCGGTCGCGCCGCCATCGACAACGTCGTCAATCACCCTGACCTAGAGTTGGCCGGCTGCTGGGTACACAGCAGCGGCAAGAACGGGCGCGACGTCGGGGAGATCGCCGGGCGTGAGCCCCTGGGGCTCACCGCAACATCGAACATCGATGAGCTACTCGCACTCGATGCCGACTGTGTGATGTACAGCCCGCTGATGGCCAACGACGATGATGTCAAGGCGATCCTGCGGTCAGGTAAAAATATTGTCACACCCGTCGGCTGGGTGTACCCGGACCTGACCAACCCCAAGGTGCAGGCCATCCTGGACGCGGCGAACGACGGCCGGGCAACCCTGCACGGCTCGGGGATCCACCCCGGCGGAATCACCGAGCGATTCCCGTTGATGGTGTCGGCACTGTCGTCGGCGATCACGCACATCCGCGCCGAGGAGTTCTCCGACATCCGGACTTACAACTCACCCGACGTGATACGTCAGATCATGGGCTTCGGCGGTAGTGCCGAGGACGCCGTGCGCGGCCCGATGGCAGCGATGCTGGCGTCCGGATTCAAAATGTCGGTCCGGATGGTGGCCGACTACCTGGCATTCCGGACCGACCCGCAGATCAGGACAACCCAGGAAGTCGCCGTGGCAACCAGCGACATCGATTCTGAGGTGCTGCCCATCGCGGCAGGCACCGTCGCCGGTCGCCGCTTCCGCTGGGAGGCACTCGTCGACGGTGAACCGGTGATCACCGCTGCGGTCAACTGGCTGATGGGTGAGGCTGATCTCGACACCGGTTGGACGTTCGGTGATAGCGGCGAACGGTTTGAGGTGGAGATCACCGGCGATCCCGATGTCAGCCTGATCTTCAAGGGGGTACATCCCGAGTCGATCACCCAAGGGCTCGAACGCAACCCCGGGGTGGTGGCCACCGCCAACCACTGCGTCAACGCCATCCCCTATGTCTGCGCCGCGCCTCCCGGCATCAAGACCTATCTGGACCTCCCCCTGATCGCCGGAAGACCGGCGCGCAAGCTCTCGGCGGTGAACTCATGATCCTCGACGATTTCCGGGTGACCGACGAGGTCGCCGTCGTATCCGGTGGCGGCGTCGGTATCGGCCGTGCCATCGCGGTCGCCCTTGCCGAGGCGGGCGCCGACGTCGTCGTTGCTGCGCGCACTGAATCCGATCTCGCCGAAACGGTCCGCCAGATCGAGGCAACCGGGCGGCGCGGGTTGGGCGTCGTCGCCGATGTCATGTCCGACGACGACCTCGGCCACATCGTCGAGGAAACCCTGGCCACCTTCGGCAAACTCGACATCTTGGTCAACAACGCCGGTGGTACCCAACCTCGACCGGCGATCCACACCTCGTCGCGCTACCTGAGCACCGCCCTCCATTTCAACGCGGTCGCACCGTTCACGCTCAGCAAGCTCGCCGCGCAAGCCATGGTCGACAGTGGCGGCGTCGGCTCGATCGTGAACATTTCCTCTCGCTCGGGTGACATGGTGATGACGTCGTTCGCCGCCTACGGCGCCGGCAAGGCCGCGCTGAACATGTTGACGCAGAACCTCGCCGCTGACTTTGCACCCCGGATCCGGGTCAATGCCGTCGCGGTGGGGGGCGTCGCGACCCAGTCGATGGATTTCGTCACCAACAATGCCGACTTGCGCGACGAATACGTTCGCAACACACCGATGGGACGGATCGGGAATCCTCGTGATGTGGCCGCCGCGGTGCTCTACCTGGCCTCACCGGCGTCATCCTGGGTCACCGGGGTGATCCTTCGCGTGGACGGCGGGACGACCAAACCGTCCTTCGACATCCCCGCTACGCCACCCCAGCCAACCACGGTCGTAGTTGACTGACCATCGACATCCCCAGGAGGACGATGTGAGCACCCACCAGATCCCCTTGTCCGACGTGCGGTTTTGCCATCTCGTGATCGGCGTCACCGACATGGACCGCGCCCTGCAGTTCTACCAGGATCTGCTGGGGATGGACGTGGTGTTCGACCGGCTCATCTCCGGGGAACCCTTCGAGGCCGCGTTGCATGCGTCACGTAAGCAAGGGGGTCGCGTCGTTGGAGGCCTGGTCGGTGGCCTGATGCTCGAGCTGTTGAGCCTCGGTGGCGCTCCTGCCGACGCGGCGAACGGCAAACGTCGCGGCATCATCGGCGTGCAGAACCTCGCGCTGTCGGTCGCCGATATCGACGCGACCCACCGCGCGGTCCTCGCCGCTGGCTACCACCCCGACCAGGAACCCTTCGCGATCGATCAGGTCCGGATGTTCTTCGTCAAGGATCCCGACGGGACACCGGTGGAATTCATCGCGCTGCCCGACGGGGCCCGTAGCACCTACGAGATGTACCGGGGCGAACCGATCCTGCTCGGCCCGCGGACATGACTGCCGCCGATGATTGGGGACATTTCAGAAGAACAACCCACGTTGCGCGACCGGCAACGGGCGGCGATCCGCGCCGAGCTGCGCCGTGCCGCGCACCGGTTGTTCACCGAACGTGGCTACGACGCGGTCAGCGTCGATGACATCGCGGCCGCTGCGGGACTGTCCCGACGCACGCTGTTTCGCCATGTCGCTAGTAAAGAGGATCTACTTCTCGACCCGCTGCGCCACGGCGGCGCTGCCATCGCCACGTTGCTCGACCAGCAACCCGCCGATATCAGCCCCGACACCGCACTGATCAATGCCATCGTTGCGCGGGCAACGGCCTTCGAGGACACCGAAACCCAGGGTTGGCGGGCAGCGGTCCTGAGGGCCCCCGGGCTACTCGACAAAGTCACCATGGTGAACCCGGCCGACCGCGAGCGCATCGTCAAGGCCATCGCCGACCGCATGGGTGCCGAACCCGAGCCCGCCACCGACTTGCGCCCCGGTTTGCTGGTCCAACTTGCCTTTGCGGCAGGGGATTTCGGTTTCCAACAATGGATTCGCCAGCCGCTCGGCAATACCAAACCTCTGCACGCGTGGGTCCAGGAGTCGCTCCAGGGCATCGTTGGCGCGCAGTGGCGACGTCCGCTACCGAACTGATCGGGAAAGAGCATTCATGTCGACCGTCGACGCACCCTCCATCGGCTACTCTCACCGCGACTCGCTGCGGGATCGAGTCGTGATCGTCACCGGCGCGGCCCGTGGCCTCGGTAAGGGCATCGCGCACGCGCTGCTGCAGCGAGGCGCCTCGGTGCTGCTCACCGACGTCCTCGAAGATGCGTTGAGCGCTACCACAGCCGAGCTGCGCGCAGCCGGATTGCCGGCGCAGGCGTTCGTGGCTGACCTCCGCGACCCCGACAGCACACCGCAGATCGTCCAAGCGACCCTCAATGCGTTCGGCAGCCTGCATGCTCTGGTCAACAACGCGGTGGCCAGCAACGAACCCAAAGCCTTCGCCGACATCGACCGAGCCGACTTCGAGCTGGTCTACGACACCGGGCCACGAGCCACCTTCGGACTCATGCAGGCGGCACGGCCCGCGTTGGTCGCCGCCGGCGGTGGGTCCATCGTCAACGTCGGCTCCGTATCCGGGACCGCCGGCGAGGCGAACTTCGGTGCATACGCCAGCGCCAAGGAGGCCATCCGCGGGATGTCGAAGGTCGCCGCGCTCGAATGGGGTACGGACGGCATCCGCGTCAACGTCATCTGCCCACTGGCGGAATCCGACGGAACCAGGCTGTGGCGCCAGGCCGCCCCCGAGCACTACGAGCGGACGATCAACCGAATCCCACTCAAACGGATCGGCAACGCCACCACCGACGTGGGCGCCCTCGTCGCATTTCTGATCGGTGACGACGCGACCTACCTCACCGCGCAGACGATCTTCGTCGACGGCGGATCCGGATCATTCCGCTAAGTCTGGCCCAAAAACGTTGTCCGGTAACGTCTTGAGGTCGTCTCCGCGACGGCCCGCAACCCCGCGCCGGAGCCGCCCCTGCCATCGGGGTAGTACTCAATCGCCCATTCCCGGATCGCGGTGAAGCCACGTAATTCCGCGTTCGCAGCAGCGGGCGGATCCGAATAACGCGGGTGCTCCCAGATATTGACGTCGCCGAGGACCTGGCTGATCACGCCGTAGGCGAACCGTAGGGCCCTCGCCTCGTCCCGTGGCGTGTCGTCGCCGAGCGCACCCCCGATGAACACCATGAAACGCATGTCCGACGTGTACTCGTCGAAACGAGTGATCGCCGAGAGCCTGCGGTGCCCGCCGTGCCCCAAGTCGTGGTGACGGCGATACGCGGGCCGCCGTTGATCGCCTGCACCCAGTCCGTTGACCCGATCAACGGACTGGGTGTCGTCGCGCCTTCGAACTTGACGGTGAATTGACCTCCTCGCGCGACTGAACGTCGCGGGATTCCCTATGCCGCTTGCGCGTCATCGGGTCTACTCGCGAATGTCCGCGCGGTCTTCGTGGCCACATTTCACGCACTGGAACGCCGGCTTGGCTCTTACGGTTCTCCTTCACGCTGTGGCCGCAGTTGCGGCACTGTAGCCTGCTGTAGGCGGCCGGCACCTCGAGCAGGGGGTACCCCCCAGATGCGGACGTCTTATCTTCCAGCCGCTGCGCGATCGAACCCCAAAGCAGGCGTGTGCTGATTGGCTCTGTCGTCGAAAATCCTTAATGCCTCGGCGGTTTAGCCCACTGGGAAGTACTGGCCGATGATGCGGGCGATCTCGATATACAGGGGGATTCCGACGGTGACGTTGTAGGAAAACGTTAGGCCCAGTGACGCTGCCAAGGGCAGGCTCGGGCTGGCTTCGGGGATCGCTAGCCGTTGGACTGCGGGCACCGCGATGTAAGACGCCGCACCGCACAACACGGCGAACAGCACGTAGGTTCCCGGCTTAAATTCGCTGTGTGTGAAGTAGGCATAGGTGTGTGCCACGAGGATCCCCAGTGTCGCGAAGAGGTTCGGTGCTATCAGACCGAAGACGATAAAGCCCAGACCTGCTGACTTCAGGTCTCTTAGCCGACGGGAGGCCGTCATCCCCGCCTCGAGCAGGAACAAGCACAGCACGCCTTGGAACGCCGACACAAAGAACGTGTCATCGTCGTGAATTACCTTTTGGCCCTGCAGCCCACTGATGACGCCGACGATGACAGCCCCGATGAGCAGACACAGCCCGGGGTTGAGCAAGACCTCCCGCAGGGTGGTTGCTGGCCCGTGGATCGGCAGGGTATCCCCAGTGGAAGGTGTGCTCTCGGGATGCTTCCGTGTTTGGAGGGAGTGGTCCCGTTCTGACTCGGTCTTGTGCTCTCGCGGGGCTTCTAGGCTTTGGCCGAGGGCGGGCTGACAAGCCGTTCCAGGCCCGTCGCCAACGAGCGCTGCTGCGGTGTAGCCGCGCTCGCCAGGCATGTTTCCTGCCGGGTCCATCCCACGAGCGCGCAGCCGGGCGACTAGATACAAGGCGACTAGACAGCCTGGAATCTCCATGATGGCCAACATGACTGGCATGTAGGCGTCGAACGCGATGGCGACGCTGGTGAGGACGGCCACGCAGGTGGCGAAAGTCCCGGCCGAGTCTGAGCCGTAATACCCCGCTACGGTGGCCCGATCGATTTGCCTCAGCCTCGCGAGGTGGGTGATCAGGAAGTAGGCGAGGAGGCCGATGGCGAAGTTGAGGAGAAAACCTACAACCATGAATCCCACGATGCTGGCGATGCTCGCCGGGTTGATCTCAGCAAGTTCTTCGCCGCCGTGCCAGCCGATCGCGATCAGGAGGTACATCGTCAAACCCTGGTAGACCACGTAGGGGATCTCGAAGCGTACCTTCAGAATCGGGATCAAAAACCCGAAGTAAAAAAACAACAGAAGTGGCTTAAAGAGGTTGTGGATGAAGTTCTGCCAGAACTCGTAAAGCATTGATCCTCCTAGTAATTGGTGTCAGCAACCAGCAATAGGCCAGTGTCGGGGGCGGACATCCTGTCCTGGGCCTGCGTCGCTGTGACGAGTTCTTTGGTGATCCTCGCGGAGCGACTGTGGGGTGAGAAGAGATACGCGGAATCGGTCGCCCCGTCGTTGAGCAAGTAGAGACCTTCAGAAGCGGATTCGGCGCCCATCGTGAAATACCGCTGAATTGATGGAGCAAAGGCGATCAACGCCACGATTGGCGGAATCTGCCGGGACGCACCGGTGAACATGACCAGCTCCTACCCATCAGGGTGGATCGCGCGACTCGACGATCCACGGGTAGAAGCCATTAGCTCTGTCTGGGGGCCAAATCGGCCGAACAGTCAGTGCGTAGAGCGAGCCCCATCGCTTTACTGCTTGTACTGCAGACTTTACACGCCAACCTGCGCGGTGAAAACCCAAGACACCCATCGGGAGCCGAGGCCGAGGTCGACTTCGGTGAGGTCTGGGTGATGCTGGCCGGTGTAAAGACCAAGTGTCACATGTTCGTGTTCTGGCTGGCCCACTGTGGCAAGGCCATTCACCGGGTCGACCCGACGCAGGGTCAAGAAGCGTTCCTGGAAGGACACATTGAGGCGTTCACCGCGATCGGCGGGGTACCGACCCGTCATATCCGCTACGACAACTTGACCAGCGCGGTCGCCGCTGTGCTGCACGGCACTACCGATCGGCGGCGCATCGAAAACCAGCGCTGGGTGCTGTTCCGATCCCATTTCGGGCGGTGCCCAGGTGGGCGATCATATCCCGGTTGAGTGCGGGTTGATGATCGAAGTTGAAGTCCTCCAACGACTTGCGGGTCGGGAAACCAGCGGAGCGGATGCGGGTCGCCGCGCCGGAGGCTTCACGCGCGGCGACTTCCCGGGCGAGCACCGCCGCCAGATACTCTTCGTGGCTCAAGCCACCGTCACGGGCTTTGCTCGGCCGGTCGGGCAGCGGACTCGCGGATGCGTGGCGCCTTGAGCGCTTGGGCGCAGTGCAGGACGGCCTTGATCGGATCCTCGGCCACGATCAGGCCACCTCGCCATCGGAAGTGATTGTGCCAGTGGTGAAGTCGACACCGAAGGCGCGGTCGTAATCGGCCAGATCGCGCACCAGGTGATCACCCGCCGCCAGCGGTGTGCCGGCTTGGAACTGCTGGCGCAACGCCGCCGCGGACTGGACGTGGGCGCGATCGGTGAGGGTTTGTCGCGCCGCCCAGCAGCGGTCACGGGTCGCCAGCAGGCGCCCGGTTCGGCTTACCGTCACCTGGTTCAGGGTGCTGATCACGTCGACGAGTTGGCCGATCATGTTTGGGTCCACGGAGTAGTCGTTGCCGGCCACCCGCACGTAGTAGTCGCGGCTTAGCCGTACTGAGGTCACCGTCTGGACCGTGGGCGCCACCGGTGGCAGGGTCAGCGTCTGGGCTCGATCAGCGTCCAGGAAGTCGATCGGACGGCCATCGAGGACCCGCACCCGGCGACGGTTGGCCGCTGGAAGCCATTGCCTCAGTTGATCGTTGAAATCCACAGGTGAGATGAAGTTACGCCTGGGCAGGAACGAGGTCTCCAGATATCGGTTGGCTCGCTCCACCATCCCCTTGGATTCAGGGTCATAGGGTTTGAGTTGCACCAACCGCGACCCGAGGGCGCCCATCGAGGCAGTGACCGGATCGGTTAACCGGCCCCGGCGGCTGACCCCGGCCTCGTTGTCCCACCACAACTCATGAGGCACCGCAGTGAAACTGCCCGCGAGCAGCTGCCACATCCCGGCCACCAGATCCGTGCTCTGGCGCGAGGGCAGCATCACCGCGGCGATGAACCGGGAGAACGCGGCCACCATCACCAACACCGGCAGCATCGCCTCCTGGCCGAACCCGACCGGAATCTTCGGTGCCGCGAACCACAGGTCGCACTGAATCACCCGGCCCGGTGGATGCTCGAGGCGGTCGACCGGATCAGCAGGCAAGTACTCCGGGCGGATCGCCCGCACCCGCTGCCGAAACCAGGAGATCGAACCCGTCCAGCCGACCCGCTCGGCGATCACCGTGGGCGGCAGTTGCGGATAGGTCGACAACAAGGCCCGAATCCGCGGCTCTACTGCGTCGATCGCCGACGGCACCGAGGTCCGCTCGTACTTCGGCGGACTATCGCTGGCCACCGCGGGCGCCACGGTGTCACGCGCAATGCCCAGTTGTCGTGCGATGGCCCGCTGCGACAAACCCTCGTTACGGTGAAGATGCCGGATCAAAGCCCACTCTTCCAAGGAGATCACCCATCCAATCTGACTGGGTGGCCTACTTTTCAACCGCCGCGACTGGCCGGGTTTTCAACCGTCGTCAACTGCCCTCGGCACTCCACGCTGGGTTGGGTCAGATGCGCGGTGCCTTCGCCTGGTGCTTCCGGTCGCAGACCACAAGCACGCGACGGCGGTCTTTCTGGGACGGATTGTTCCGTCGCATCGACGCTGGGCCCTGCGGTCGCCGCACATGAGGGCGAGGGAAACGCTAGCGCGCATCGGGGGAGTGCTCCAACCAATGTCCGCCCCGAGGTTCTCCCGCACCCAAACGCATGTGTCGAGGTTGCCGCCGGCGGTCGCGGGGGCCGACACCCGCACGGTCATGCGTGCGTGAGCCGTGGTCGCTGTTTAGGCCTGGATCGATCGCAGTGGTGCCGTGGAGGGGAGGATCGATGCTTGAGCTTATCGAAAAGGTGTGAGCACCGAAAAACACCTGACTCCTTTGCTTTTCGTGCGCAGCGCCTACCATGCCCAGCGGTGCTGGGATGACCATTTTCTTCTTTGCCGAGCGCGGTTACCGGGTTCTCGCACCGAGCCTGCGTGGCCACGGTGGCAGTGCTCTTTCGCAGCTGCTGAGCGATTGGTCGATCGCAGACCTCATCATCGACGTTGCCTCTGTCGCGGCAGGACTGCCCAGTGCTCCGGTGGTGATCGGCCGTTCGATGGGCGGCTTCGTCGTCCAGACGTACCTTGAAGTCCACGATGCACCCGGCGGCGTCCGGGTCGCGTCGGTGCCACCGCGCGGGCTGAAAGCGATGGCCTCGTGTCACCAGGGCTCCGCCACCGGCCTCGACAATGCGACCCGATGTGGAATTTCCCGGGGGCGTAAGAACCGCTGAGTTCCGATTTGGGCGAGCGCTTTGGCGACTCCACGCTCCATCCCGTACGGAGCGCCGGCGAGCGCGACAGACCTTTCGGGCCTGCCTCCTGCCCAGGTGGTCGGGTGCAGCGCCCATCTGAAGGCGGCCGAGTCGGAGGGAGAGAACCGCATTTGATCGCACTTCACCGGCCAGCGCCTTGGTCGGCCGCAGCCCGTGGGCGACACCGACACATATGGCTGTCCGTACCTGGTCCAGGGACCGGTCACTTCCTTGCAGGCAACCCGGTCGGGCAGGTGTCCACGATCCGCGTGCCCGCAGTGGTGGTGCATTGACATTGTCAGTGCTGCAGGCGTAATTTCCCAATACGTCTCAGTGTGTGACTTAAATCAAGAGGCTGGAATGGAATTAACAGAGTACAGCGGACCTTTTCGCCCCGATGCGCGGCTCGATGACTTCAGTAAGCAGACCATTGGTCGCGTGCTGGTCGCGTGGAACCGGCTGAACTTGGTGTTAGACCGCTGGTGGCAGGATCTCGCCATCGCCCAAGGGGTTGACCTCCGCGAAGCGCATGCCAAGATCTGGAACAGTTGGTCCAAGAAGCGTCCACGCACGATCCGCGAGGCGGTCGGCATCGATGGCCAGGATTTGGTTTCTTTTCTGAAGTGCCTGCAGCTGGATTCGGCCCTGTGTTATCAGGTCTATGACCTCGAGTGGGAGCTGCAGCCCGCCCGGGCAGCGATATTACGCGTCGACGCGCCAGTCGCGTTGCCTCCGTTGGCGGACTTGTCGCACGCGGACACCGACTACGTGGCGGGATGGCTGGATCCTTGTTCGCTGCAGCGGATGGCGCGGGTGTTTCACGAGCGCATTGAGGTGCGTGAACGGCAAACAAGTTCTCATTACCGAGAATTCGAGTTTCTCCTCGACGATGACGGGCCGGCTGGTTTGTTGCCCGTTGATCGTGGACCTGCCGCTGAACTGGCTGACTACGGGGGCCCGTTCCGGCCCAACCTGCGCTACGAGGACTTTTCCAAGGACCGGTTGATGAAGCTTGCTGTGGTCTATGCCGGCCTTGGTCTTGATCTAGATGGGCTTTGGCAGATGACGTTTCGAGGAGCTACCGACGACAAGACCGGAGTGCTGGCCGAGGTGAAGCTGTGGGGTCAGGGCAGTGATTACTGGCAAACCCAGACCATCGATGCCTTGGGGATCCGGGGTAACAACGTGACCGCGGCGATGAAGGCCATGCAAATGGACCCACAGCATCTGCTGTTCCGTCTGGACATGGAGATGATCGACGACACTCGCGGAGTTTGGACCAACCGGCATTGCCATGCGGTGGAGTTCTCCGAGGCCACCGACGACTTGTACATGCAGATGCATATGTGCAAGCTCGATTGGACGGCCTACCGCAACGCGGGGCGGCACTTCAACGTCAACATCGAGGCGTTTCCTCACGAATTGCCGCCGCGATGTGGGTCAGACGTGTGCTGTAAGTGGGAGTTTCGGCTGCTGCCCGAAACCCAAATTAGTTGACACAACTCGTGCTTGACTAGCCTCTTGAGCGATAGCCAACTGACGAAAGGTAAGCCCGTGAGCAAAGTCGCTTTGATCACCGGCGCGAGCAGAGGCATTGGGCGCCAGTGTGCTCTGTCGCTGGCCGAGCGTGGATTCGATTGTGTGGTGGCCGCGCGCACCATTACAGGCAACGAGGTCAACGAGTACACCCGTGCGGGCACTGTTCAGGTGCGCACCATGCCGGGTTCCTTAAGGGAGACCGCAGAGTTGGTGGAACAACGCGGTCAGCGCGCGGCCGTCGTGCGGCTGGATCTTACCGATCAGGATTCCGTCGAACGGGCCGCCGCGGCTGCCCTGGAAGCGTTCGGGCGCATCGATGTGTTGGTGAACAACGCGATCTATCAAGGCCCTGGAATCCATGACACGGCGCTGCAGGTGGATCCGCTGGACTTGGCGACCGTGTACCGCGCCAATGTGATTCATCAATTGCTACTGATCCAGCGACTACTGCCCGAAATGATCAAACGTCGGTCAGGCTCCATCGTCAACCTGGTCTCAGGGGCGGGAACTGTCGATCCGCCGGTCTCAGCCGATAAAGGTGGTTGGGGCTTTGGCTACGGCTCGTCGAAGGCGGCGCTGATTCGTCTCGCCGGCTTCCTTGACGTCGAAAATCCCCACTGTGGAGTCAACTTCTTCGCCGTGGACCCGGGACTGATCCTGACAGAACTGATGCGCGAGATGGGTCTCACCGATGAGTACGTGAAGAATTTCGGTGGTGCGCCCGTAGAAGTGGCTGGCGAAGTGGTGGCCTGGCTGGCCACGTCACCGGAGGCACGACAGTGGCACAACAGACTGCTGCGGGCGCAGCCGCTGTGTAAAAAGCTTGGCCTGGTTCCTAATTGGCCCGAACCGGCGCAGGCTCCGGTCGCCTGACACCTCGCCCTCGTACACCTCGCCGCCCGAACGCGGACGAATTCCCGAAAGGAACGATTATGCCCAGTCGCTATGCACATCTGTCGCGGAATCGATTGGCCGATCTGGTGTTACACCTTCAGCTGGCTGGGCACCTCATCGATCGGTCGGCGATTCCGCAAACAATGCATGCAGTCAGCCGTAAAGAGCTCATTGACATCATCATCGATGAAGACGTCGCCGCGACACCGATCTATCACAAGAGGTTGCAACGTGCGCTCAAGTTTGAGTCCGATGATGTCACAACCTTTTTCAAGGGCATCCAGCTCGAGATCTTGGCGCCGCCACAATACATGGATTTCGAATTCATCGTCCACGGGCCCCGCGACGCCGAGTTCATCCTGCGGAGCTGCGGGTCGCTCCTGGATTTTGAGCCGATAGGGGAGGGCTTCGTGCGCGCGATGTGCCATGACGTCGAAGACCCGACGTTTGATGGCACCGCAATCGCGACCAATCCGCGCATGCAGTGTCGCCCCATCCACCGTCCACCACGGGTACCGGCCGATCGGGAACCGCACTGCCACTGGACGGTGAAAGTCGACGACGCCTATCCGGCGGTCTCCGTGCATCCGAACCAGTTGGTGCTCGAAGCCCATCACGTGGCCAATCTGGTACTCGACGAGATCGACCCGGCCGACGAAGGCGCTTCGGACTATTCGGGTCCACTCGTGGACAACGTCGACTACCACGCGTTTTCCCGATCGGCGCTGATTCGATTGGTTGATGAGATGTGCATCCAGATGCACCTGCTCAACCAGTCTTGGCGGATTGCCATGGCCCCACGGACCACCAAGGAAACGCTTCACGACATAGCCGTGAAGTCGCTTATCGGTCACGCAGCGGTCACTGCCGAGCGCATCCATAAGGTGCTAGGGCTGCCGAGCACCCTCGAAGCGGCTGCAGATGTGCTTGAGTTACACCCGATTTTCAACCCCTTCGGCTACGTCAATCTCACCCGCGACGGTGTGAGATTGCGTATCACCAAATCGATCGCCCACGACGATGAGGCATGGATCTGTCTTGTCGGTCCGCACAGTGTTGGACCGCTGCAAGCCGCGGTGCGGGCAGTGGATCCGCACTTCGATGTGGAGGTCGCGGGCACAGACACCGATTGGTCACTGGAGGTCGTGCGACGGGCAATCCCGGCCAAAGAGGACCCAAATGTGTCGTTGGTCCGCGCAAGCAACGCCACCGCTTTCCAGTTCAAGCAGCGTAAATCACTTCCCCTGACTGTCATCAAATAGTGCCCGTGCGGCCCAATCGCCGAACGGACCACGAAGCGAGGAAAGCAAGGATTCATGGTGTTGCGTGTTGTGCAATGGTCCACCGGTAACGTCGGACAGAAGGCGCTGCGGGCGATCATCGATAGCCCTCGTCTAGAACTGGTCGGTGTACATGCCCACAATGTCCACAAGATCGGGGTGGACGCCGCAAAATTGTGTGGTCTCGACGAACCGACGGGCATTCTCGCCACCGACGACATCGATGCCCTCATCGCGCTGAGGCCCGACTGCCTGTCCTATTCCACCCTGGCACCCGATGTGGATGTCATGTGCCGGTTTCTTGAGGCGGGGGTGAACATTTCCGGCACTGCAGGCTTCATCACCGGCGAGCATCTCGGCACTGACGCTCTTCAGCGTCTAGAAAAAGCCTGCCTGGCCGGCGGCGCATCGCTTTACGGCAGCGGTCTCAACCCGGGCCTGTCAAACATCTTGGCGCTGGTCGCCTCCAGTGTCTGCGACCGAATCTATTCGGTCTCAGTCACCGAGAGTGTCGATGTCACCGACTACGCATCCAAGGAGACATGGGAGGCATTGGGTTGGGCGAGACCCCTAGGGGCCGAAGGGCAGAACGCGGCCACCTTAGAACGCACCAGCGAACTGCGTGAAGCAATGGAGATGACCGCCAACGGACTGGGCATCGAGATCGACGATGTCAAGTTTGAAGTCGAGTACGCCGTCACCAAAGAAGAGATCGTCCTGCCCTACATGACCTATCCGGCGGGCACTGTCGCGGGGCAACGCTCGACTTACCACGGAATGAAAAACGGGCGCAGTGTCGTGCGCCAACACATCTGCTACCGCGTCCAAGGTAGCCTCGAGCCGGAATTTCCGCTCGTGCACGGGTATCTCGTTGAGATCGAAGGCGAGCCGTCCGCCGAAGTCCTGTTGACGTTCCCGAAACCACACGTCGAAGGGGTTAACCGGGAACGTAAAGCAATGGCCTCTGGGATGGTCGCCACCGCAATGCCCGCCGTCAACGCAATCCCCGCCGTCTGCGCCGCCCCTACCGGCATCCGCCACGCCTACGAACTGCCGATCATCACCGCATTTGGCGTCGAATACACCCCACCGGCGCACTAACACCCAATTCGCTCTCAGCGCAAGGCGCTGACAGCGAATTGGGTGACAAAGTCGGTCAGGTCACGGTGCCGACGAAATGTCTGCTGCTGGGTAAGCACGCTGATTGCTCCCACCACAGCGTGTGCAACCGCTGCGTGATCAAAGTCGTGGCCGACCTCGCCGCGTGCGGCTGCGTGGGAGAGCACCTCGTCCCAGCGGTCGATGTGCGCGCGGGTATAGCGGTCTTCCACCTCGGCCGTCAACGCCGGGTCAGCGATCAAATCCGCCTGTAGGCCGGGCAGGCCGACCGCCATTTCGCGGCGCATGTAGCGCCGCGAAACGCTGTCCACCAGCACTCGCACGTCCCCCTCCAACGTCCCCGTATCGGGCGCGATCCCATCTGCGGCATCGTCGAACAACACCTCAGCCACGATCTGCGCCTTGTGGCGCCACCATCGATAGATCAGCCGCCGCGACACATCTGCGCGGCGTGCGATCGCATCGATGTTGACCGAACTGTAACCAACTTCGCGCAGCAATTCACGAGTCGCATCCAACACCGCCTGGTGACGAGCTGAATCCCGCCGGCGGCCGGGACCTACTCGGATGTTGTCCGCGTCGGCAGTGGTGTGGGGCATCGATTCAGACTAGACCGCCAGGTAGTGGCACAGACCCTGGCACCCACCGGCCCGGGCGCCGCGGCGAACCGCGTTCACGGTCTGCCGGAATTTTGAGGGTCCCCTGGACGGCTAATATCGGCCCTGTTGGGCGCTGGTTGCCTCGTAGACGGGCGAATTCGGGCCGGGTCATAACGTCCTCGCCGAGCGGGGTTTCATGCCGCAGTTGCGGGCCATTCTCGGCAAGCATGCCGATCAGCCGGCCACCGTTGTATTGCCACGACTGATGCGAGCTTTCGACGAAACGCTCGCCAACGCTGATCTGATGTCGCTGTTTTTCGCGGTGAGTCACGCCGATGGAGCGCTGAGAAATTTCGTCGCGACAGGACAGCACCTGTTGCAGTCCTACCTGAGCTCGCGTGCGCTTGGCGCGCCGGCATCCCGAGGTCTGCGCCGACGTCGTAACGGCCGTCGGAGGGAATGTCGCCGTCGGCATCCGCATCTCCCAAGCCAAGGTCTCCGACAACGACCACCGATGGGCCGGCGGCCAAGACGATGCCGCCGTCATCTTCACCGCGCTTGCCGACACTGGCATCGACTACATCCATCTACACCTTCTTCGCGCCGATGGTCATCATTTCACCTCTGCTCATCTTTCTGATTTTGCTCAAATCCAGGTCGTGGACGAAGTGAGGTTCGGTGTTGGTTAGAGACGGATCCGACGGCAACAATCGCTCACCTCTGAGGAGCTGGGGGTCGCTGGCCCTGGGTGCCTCGCGCGCGGACCTTGAGCGCCGCCACCTGGGACTTCCGACCCGATGAGTCGAGCGGGCCGTCACTGCCAAGATCGGGGCGCGACGCAATAACGCACCGGCAACGCGGTGTTTAAAGGCTACGAAAGCTGTTGCTGGACAAGCGAAGAAGGCTGTTCTGCTCGCATTGATGGATTCGCACGGCAAGTTCGACGGTGAAGGAACCGTAGCCACGTCACGCAGCTGCGGCTCAAAGATTGTCGATGATGTTGAGCTGAACCTGGTTGATGTGGAACGTATTTGAAGTATCCGGCAGCAAAGGGCTGCTTCTTAGGCAAGAAACGTCACTGTGAGGCGCTAGCGTGGTCGGGGAGACTGGCGACGTCGGCGGCCTCGGCTTGCGCCCGCGCCTTCCAGCCGCGCAGCGTGCTGTGCTCTGCGATCGGGATCTGCACAAACGTACGGTTATAGGATCCGCCACGAAGATGAGAAAACGGCGTCCGCCAGTTTGATGAGAATTTTGCAAATCCGCAGGTGCAAGCATCGCCGTCCGCCACGTTGGATGGGAACCTACAGCTGGGCCGCCGGCGTTGAGGGCGGCGATGGTGGCGGGGTCATCGACGATGACGAGCGTGCCGCCGAAACTGCTGTATTTGGCGGGCAGGCCGCCGTATCCGCCGCCGCCGGCGCCCGGGTCGGTGCGCAGCAGCAGCATGACGTCGCTGCGTTGAGCGATGTAGTCGACGTCGTCGATGTTGAACGGGACGGTTGGTGGGCCGCCGGGGGCGCGTTTGTAGTGGGTGTTGTAGGGGAAGCCGATGCTTTCCAGGTAGCTGCTCGGCGGTGATGGGACCGCCGCCGCGGTGGTGTTGGTCCCGGTGTAGTTGACCGCGACGATGGATTTGCCGCCGAAACTTCGATGCTCGGAGCGGATCTGGTTCTGCTCGGACTGCGCCTTGTCGACCAAGGTTTTGGCGGTGTCGGTGCGGCCCAGCGCGGTGGCGATCCAGTTCAGTTGGGCCTGCCAGTTCCAGTCTTGGGTGTTGTCGGCGGGTTGGGTCAGCGTGGGGGCGATCGCGGCCAGCGAGTTGTAGGTGGTCTGGTCGATGTTGTCGGTGTCGATGATGAGGTCGGGTTTGGCAGCGGTGATGGCGGCGGTGTCGGCGGCGGCGAAGACCGGTGGGGTGGAATGGATGAGCGGCTGCAGCCAGCTCGGTGTGGTCGCGCCGGGCGCGTTCATCACCACTACAGGGGCGCCGAGTGAGAGCACGGCATCGGGGTCGCCAGCTCCGAGCGCGGCGATGGCCATCGGGCGGTGCTCGAGTTTGAGGGTGCCGAATTTGGTGTTCAGGGTCTGCGGTTGGTATGGGCCCAATCCGGTCCTGGTGGTGCCGAACAGGTGAATGCCCACCACTGTCGCTGCGACCAACGCGGCAACCACGATGGTTGCTCCCACGATCAGCCGGGTGCGGTTGCGGCGCTTGGGTTTAGGACCGGACTCGGTTGGGCGACCGGTCGGGGTTGAGGGGGGCGGTGCGCCCGTGAACGGCTGCGGCGCCGCTCCATTCGCGGATGCTGCGCGGGGATCATAGGCCGGCCACACCGGTGCGGAGCCCGCCGGTAGGGAAGGTCCGGTGGGTGGGTAGGTCAGGGTGGGATTGGTCGGCTGGGATGGACGAGGTCCGGTGATGGTTGGCGGTGCCGGATTGTTAGTCAGCGCCGCAGTAGTCGCCGCAGCCAGTTCGCCAGCGGTCTGGAAACGATCAGCTGGATTTTTGGCCAGCGCGCGAGCCATCACCTCGTCGATCTGCGGTGGCAGGGTGGGGTTGATGTCGCTGGGGTGCGGGACAGGCCGCATCAGGTGTCCGACCAATATGGCCTCAAGGGACTTGTTGGAGGGGTCCTCATACGGGGTGCGGCTGGTAAGCAGCCGAAACAGGGCACACCCCAGCGAGTAGATGTCGGTGCGGTGATCGGCGGGTCGGCCTTCGATGGTCTCCGGCGCGGCGTAGGCCGCGGTGCCGACCATCGAGCCCGTCGCGGTCAGGGCGGTGGCATCGTCGAGAGCGCGTGCAATGCCGAAGTCCGCCAATAACACTCGTTCACGCTCACTGCCGGGCGCTGCGACGAGGAAGTTGCCGGGTTTGATATCGCGGTGTAAGACGTGCTGCGAGTGGGCGTAGTCGAGTGCGGCGGCGACGTCGGTGATGATGCGCACGATACGGGCCGGGGTGAGGTTGGCGCGGTCCAAATCGTTGGCGGCGGTTCCTTTGACGTATTCCATGGCGATCCACAGGTGCCCGTCGGTTTCGCCTCGGTTGTAGACCCGCACGATGTTCGGGTGGTCCAGGCTCGCGGCCAGGTTGGCTTCGCGGATGAAGCGCTCCCTGAATTGGCGGTCTCCGCACAGTTCGCCGGACAGGATTTTCAGCGCCTCGCTGCGGGGCAGCGTCGGGTGGCGGGCCAGATACACTGTGCCCATCCCGCCCTGGCCCAGCACGCCTTCGATGCGGTAGCCGGCGATGATAGTTCCTACATCAAGGGGCATTCAGCGGCTCATTTCCCTGTCAGCATGCGGTATTGGGCGGCCATCATCTGGTGCACAGCGTGTTCTTGTTCGTTTTGCATCTCGAATGCGTAGCGGTCGGCGCGGGCCACGCACCAGTAGCCCAGGGTTTCGTTGAAGCATTTCGCCTTGGGCATGCCGCTGATCCCGCCGACCTGGTTGGGCCCGGTCTCATCGGCGACGAGGCGCGCCGCGGAGGCCGTGTCGGGGGTTTGGTAGACGCGGGTTTCGAGGACGTAGGAGACCTGTTGCACGCCAGCGGATTTGAACATCGCCGCCAAGTGGACGGGGTCGCCGGTGGCCAGGTGCAGCGCCCCATGGGCGTCATAGATCCCGTCGCTGATCGATTCGTTTTCTTGGCGGGGGGCCACCGTGTGGGCCATCAACCCATCGGGGTCCAGCGGCAGTTGAGCCATCTGATCCGGCGGGGTCGGCTTGAATTTGTCGACCAGGAGCTGCTGCAAATCCAGTGTGGTGGCGATCAACCCGGCAGCCGTATCGGGTTTGTCAGCCGACGTCGCTGTTTGTGCCAGCACGTATTGTCCGTGTGCGGTCAAGGCGGTCACCGAGAACCGCGGGCCGGGGTCGGGGTATTGCGCTGTCCATTGGTAGGTCAGTGCCGTCGTAGCTGGGTATCGGGGAATCGAAAACAGTTGCGTCGGGATGGGTTTGGTGTCAAAGGGCATCGTCAGGGCAGCGCCTTTGGCTGCCATCGCGGTGATCGCGGCGCTCGCATCAGCCGGGCTGGCCAGTTCCAACACCGTGGTCAGCAGGTCCTTATAGGGGCCCTTGTCGGTGTGACGGGCGCTGGAAAACCCGGCCAGCAAGTTGTGGCCGTTAAGCGCCTCCCCCAGGGGGGCCCCGAGCAGCGCGTTGACCGCATCGACGTCTTTGACCACGCCGGATTCGATTTGCGCATAGTCGATCAGGTCGGCGTCGACCTCCCACGGGCCCACCACCACGCTGGCCAGGCGGCGCCCTTCGGCCCAGCCGCCGCGCAGCGCGTCGCCGGCCAACCCCAATGGGGCGCGGGGGGTGGTGGGGAAGTTCCCAGCATCGAGCAACGCCAGATTCACACCGTCGGGGCTGGCCTCCCCGGGGGCTTTGACCGCGCTGCCGGCGATCGTGGTACTGCAGGCCACCGTCAGCGCCGCGACTCCGACGGCCGCGGCGCGCAACCATGAACGGATGCGCCCGGTCATGGCGCGGTCAGCATCAGGTATTGGGCAGCCATGATCTGATGGGCCTCAACCTCTTGGGCCGCAGTGGCTTTGAACGCGTAGCGCGCTGCGGTGGCGATGCACACAAACCGCACCGCCCCCAGGTCGGTGATGTCGGGCCCGCGGTCAAAGCAGCGCGCTGAGGGTAGACCGTTGATGCCGGGGGCGGAGTGATAGCCCAGGAACGGCACGTCGATGCGGGCAAGCCCATCAGCGGCGCGCTGGGCGCCGGTGGTATCGACGGCCTCGTAGATGGTGGTGCGGTCGACGGCGACGTGGGTAATGCCGGCGTCGTTGTACATCGCCTGGGTGGCAACCGGGTCGGATCGGAAATGTAGTGAGCCGTGCGCGGAGTAGACCCCACCCTGGTTGACGTTGGGGTCGGTGGCCGGCACGGTGCGGGCCAGCAGACCGGTCGGGTCGGCCGGCAAGCTGGCCAGCCGATCGACTGGGGTGGCTTGAAAGTGGTCAGCGGCCGGGCCTTGCAAATCCAGGGTTTTGGCGATCATGTCGGCGACCGCCGCGGAGCTTTCCTTGGATCCGGCGAACTGGAAAAACACGTACAGGCCGTGCGCGCTGAACGCTGAGGCTTCAAAACCTCCTGACAGCGGGGCCACGTAGGCCCGCGTGTTGGGATAGTTGGGGATCGCCAGCCGGGTCGCTGGGATGTTGCCCGGGCGGATGGTGCCCACATCAGCGGCGGCCATCGCCGCAGCCGCATCCGTCGCGTCTTGGGGGCTGGGGAACCGAAACACCCCGTTGTCCAGGATCTTGGGCTTGTCAGCGCCGGCCTGTCCCTGTGGAGGTGGCGGGGTGGCGCGCCCACTGACGAAACCGGCCACGAAATGATGCGCGGCGGCGATCGCGGCGATCGAATCCCCACGCACCAGCGCCGATAGCCGTGTGGGCTCGGGAAACGCTGTCGTGGGCGCGATTTCGGCGTTCGTCGGGCTGATCAACGTGGCGTCGATCTGCCACGGTCCGGCCACCATGTCGGCCATCCGCTGGGCCTCGACGCGGCGCCCGGCGGCGTCATCGGCGACGTTGCCCAAGGGGGGGCCGGGGCCGGCGCGGATAGTTACCGGGGTCGAGCAGGGCCGCGTTGGCCGCCGCGGGCGCCGGGCCGCCGGATTTGACGGCTACCCCCGTCACCTGGTTCGAGCAGCCGCTGCCCACGACGACCACTACGGCGAGGCTGAGCAGCAGCGGCGATAAGCCCCGGCGCGCGGCGGCGATGCTTGTGTGTCGGATCTTCACCGGGCGGCTTTCGCTGATCCGCTCCGGCGCCTGTTGGGCCGTTTGCCCGACCAGCGCCGCAACGCCATGCGGTCGATGAAGATGGCGCTGGCCGCCCGCCGTTCCGAGACAGCCTTGTCGGCCACCGCCATCACCGCGAGTTGGCGGACTCGGGCACCGAGTCGCTTCTCCTGGTCGCGAATGCGATGCCATTCGGCACCGTCAGCGTCCAGGTCAGCATTGTCGTTGAGATAGTCGATCGCCGCGTCGACCGCGCACTGCTGTAAGTCGGGATTGTCCGGATACAGCAGTGCGGCCTCGCGCGCGGCGCGGTGCAGGCGGTTCCGCGCCGCAGCATCCAGCTGGCGGGCGCGCGCGCTGTTGAGCAGCGTCGCCATCGGCTCAGCCGCCGATTCGTCGCGCACGTCCGATCCCTCCTTTTCTCAGGTCCCGCGGCCGGCCTGTGTGCGCCGGCAACGATGGGGAGAATGGTAGTCGCTACTACCAGGGCGTCAGCTTCGATCGCTGATTTTGCCCATCATCGCCCTGGCCACATCGCTGGCGTCCTTGCCTGGCGCGGGCGCCACGTCGCGGAAATAGACCGCCTCGACCTCCACCAGGCAATTGCCCCGCACACCGAGCGCGCGCACCCGCCGCAGTTTCGTGTGCAGGTCTACCTCTTCCACGGTGGCTTCCACGACTGAAGCACCGGCGTGCACCTCGGTGATCTCATTCTGAAATCCCAGGCCGCTGTCGAGGCGCTGACCGGCGCACCGCGACCACTGCGAACCGAATTTCTCAAACAACGCATTGGCCGCCGCCGTGTTCGGTAACGCGACCACACCCTCGACGAGATCGATCACCGTGGGAAATTCGCCGACATCGGCGGCCCACCACTGTTCGTGAGCAACGTTGACCACCTGCGCATTACGGTAGGCCTCGCCCATCAGGATGTGCGCCAGCGAGGCGCAATCGCTGCGTGAAGCGTCCGGCCAGTCCCAGTACATCTCCGCCGGGCCGCCGAACTTCGGCGGCATACTGTCATCGAGTTTGAACGATTGACCGAACACGTGGGACAACTCAGCATCGGTCAGCATCGCCTGCTTGATGACTTCGCCGACCAGCGGGCGCGGTTTGAGGTCCGGCGCCGCGCGCACAGTGCCGCTGACGACATCAGCGCAACCGGCCACCAGCGTGATCAACGCCGAGGACACCAGCACCAGGATCAGCCGAACGACATTGGGCGCCAAGCGCATCCAAGCCATGGCCGCTCCTCTCTTCTCGCGCGAGTAGCAACGGTGGGTCTGGTCAGCGGGGGTTGACACGATCGGCCATCCGGGTCGCGATCTTGAGGCCCTGATCGGTGCGGTTATTACCGCAGCTGCGCACATCGATGACGATGTTGTTGCGGGCGGTCATGGCCCGTTGGCACTGCCAGCCCCCCGCACCTTCCTGGGTGTTGATGATGCTGAGCATGCCGTCACGGTTGGCGACCGTGCTGGCCATCCAGATGCTGTCTGGTTGACCCCGCTCGAGCAGGCGCAAGGTGGCGCCGTTGCATTTCGGCCAGGCCGCAGCCTGCTTGGCCACGAAGTCGCTGGCCGCCGTGGCGGTCGTGAAGTAGATCGCGGCGCTGTTGTCCAGGTGCTCAACGACTTTCGGGTCCTGCAGGGACTGGGTGCGTATCCCTACCCAACCGGTGCCCTCAAGTTCGGACTCGAGCGCGGGGATTTGGATCTCGCCGCATTCGGGCCGGTCGGTATTCACGCCGCTGTAGGCCACGTCGTCGCTACCGGCGTCCGGTGTTGGCGCGATGTTCGTCGCGCCCTCGATGCTGCTGATGGTCGCCACATCCAGCAGCAGCCCGGGCAGCGCCGACAACGGCACCGTTGCCGCCGCTTGCCGCGTTGGGCTCGGGCTGGCCTGCGTCGAGGACGGGCGGGGGGAGCGAGTCACTGCCACGCTGCCCATGTCATCGGGGCTGCTGGCGACGTTGATCACGATTCCGGCGGCCACTATGGCGACTATGACCGCGGCGGCGGCGCCGATCCGGGCCCACAGGGGGAACCGCTGGTGGCGCGGCGCCGCGATCGCAGCAGGGTAGCCCGGGCCGGCGCCCCAGGACGGCGCCGGCGGCAGGGGCCGGACCGGGGGAGGGCCGCCTGCGAATCCGAGTGGCCGCCGCGGCAGCACCACGGTGGCTTCCTCGCCGGGCCCGGGGCCCATGGGCGGCATCGCAGCAGGCTGGTAGCCGTTGCGCATCGCGGCATTGCCCGATGGCGGGGCGGTCTGGGCGGTGCTGAGCGGCGGGTTCGCGTGGTGGGGCATCTGCTGTCCTTCGGGGATAGGCGAGGTTGCGGGGTGCGCAGTGGGTCGCTGTATGGCGGCCGGGGTTTGTCCAAGGCGAGGGGTGAAGCCCTCGGACGCTGCCGCGCTGTCATGCATGCTTTGGATTAGACCACAGCAAAAAACATAGCGCAATGGTTCATAACATTGCACCACTGTGGTTTTGTTGGTAGCGTCTGCATCCGTATCCACCAGGCCCAGCAAGGAGAACCGCCCGAATGAGCGCCTCAAGACCACCCGCGAAGACCACAGAAAACAGCGCACCAAAACACAGCACCCGTACATCGCGGCTGACCGCCACCGGCCGCTGGGCAATCCTCGCCGCCACCGCCCTATGCCTGCTGCTCACCGGCTGCACCGCCACCACCACCGGCCACCCCGCAGCCGCCGCAGACCTCGGCCGCTGGCAACCGCCGGCGATCCTGCCCCAACACCTGCCAGACCTGTTGCTCAGCGAAAACGACATCAACACCGCTGCGCACACCACAGGCATGGCCGTGCGCACACCGATCACGCACATGTGGCACGACGAGGACACCATCTCCACCCCGGCTTGCCTCGACACCTACTTCCCAGCCGAAGCCAACGCCTACCAAGGCACCAACTGGACCGCCATGCAAGGCCAAATCCTCGACGACGCAACCACACCGGGGAGCGCCCGCCACGCACTGGTCCAGGCCCTCATCAGCTTCCGCGACGCCGACTCAGCCCAACAATTCTTCAGCCAAGCCAAAACACGCTGGTCGGGCTGCGCAAACCACTCGCTCACCGTCGTCCTGCACAGCCACGCCCCGGTGACATGGAACTTCGGCGAGCTGCGTGCCACCGACACCACCTTGACCAGCACCCAAACCCAAGCCAGCGGTGAAGGTTTCACCTGCCAACGCGCCCTGGGGCTGGCCAACAACGTCATCATCGACACCCTGTGGTGCGGCTTCGACACCACCAGCCAAGCCAGCGACATCGTCGCCAAGACCACCGGCGCCATCTCCCAGGCCTGACCCAGCGAGCTCGCCAGTCCATCGTCGACTTGATGGGCACATGACACAGAAGAAGGAGGTGCCGGCAGTGCGCGCGCTTGCCGTCCCCGTCTCAGCAATACTCATCGGCGCCGCGAGCGTGGCATGCCACCAAAAGCCGGCATGTTGCGCCGCCCCGCCGCTACCCCCTCCGGTCAACTTCGACGACTACCGGTCCGTCAACACCGACGACTACCGCACCTATTCGACCTACGGCTGGAACGGAATTCAGTTCGCCACCCGCGCCGGAATCCGCTGCCGAATCTATGACGGCCCACACTCGTTCCAGTACGCCGCCGCAATCGACTGCTGGGGGCCGCTCCCTGGCGTGGCATCTGGGGTGAACTACGCAAAGGTATCCGAGTGGCCCTACGACAAAGACACCTTGACGCCGATCACGCGGGGACCCGCGCCCCCAGGGCACACCGAAGTCTTCTCCTTGCTCAGCCACACCGACCTCAACGAGCAAGAGACCTACCACGCCGGCCCGACCGAGAAAAGAACCGTCGACCCCGCCAGCTACCACCTACTCAATCCTGGGCAGAAGATTGTCGTCCCCGGAGGACACCGCGGCGACGACGACCTCAACACATCAATATGCGCCGTCGTCACTGACGACTCGATCACCTGTGAAATCCAGAACCTCTATCACGACGGCACACATGGCTTCCGGATCCTGCCCCAAGTCAGCCAGACCTACTGATTGGATGATGTTGTGGCTAAACAGATCACCGAGCGCGAACCGCGCAACAACAACAGCAACCTGATCGGCTTGCGGGGCGCCATACTCTGCGCCGGCGTGGCCACTGCGCTTACCGGCCTAACAGCCCCTCCCGCTGCCGCAGATCCATCCAACTACACCGGCTACCACCCCGTCGACCCGAAACCCTTCCAGACCTTCAACACCTACGGCGGCGGCGGCGCACAGTTCACCTCGCCCAGCGGCCAACTGTGCCGAATCGTGGTCATCTCCCGCGGCATGTTCGCCTACATCGAATGCCTAGGCGAGCTACACGGCTCCGCCGAAGGCAACAACCTCGTGCGGATCACGACCACGGCCCCAAGTGGCTTTTCGAAGACCACGCGCGAAGAGTTCCTCAGCACCCAGCGCGTAGGACCCGACGGCGTCACCCGCGAACCCACCGGTGCCGCCGGATTCATCCCGCTGCCCGCAGGCAGCAGCCTGACCTACACCAGCAGCGTCTGGTCCGGCACCTGCGCAGTCGACGCGACCAGCACCCGCTGCACCGTTACCAGCAACCACAGCGACGGCACCGTCACCACCAAGAGCTTCGCATCGACCGCCACCGACGCAACAATCGACTGATGTTTGCCCGGTCCGCCGCGGGACCCAGCGCCTTTATGCTGACCACGATGGCGAATCACGGCCCCGATCCCACCACGCCGCTGTGGCGCGCGGCGCAAGTGTTCCGCCTGCTGAGCTGCATCTACGCCACCGGCTTTCAAATCGCGATCAACCCGGATCTGGTTCGGCCCGTGCTGGGTTGGGTGCTGTTCGCCGCGCTGATCGGCTGGAGCGCGGCCTGCGCGATCGCCTATCTGCGGGGCTTCGGCCGCAAACCGGCGTGGGTGCTCGCCGAGCTGGCGGTCGTCGTCTTGCTGATGTGGTCGAACAACCTCGTCGCGAGCCCGCACTGGGCGGCCGACAACCAGACCTGGCCGACGACGTTGTGGGCCAGCAATCCCACGATTTCGGCCGCCATACAGTTCGGCCCCGCGGGCGGCATGCTGACGGGCCTGGCGGTGATGGCCACCAATTTCGCCGTCAAGAACTACCTCGCGCTCAACCTCGGGCACAACGCCACCGTCATCATCGAACTGGCGATCGGCATGGCCATCGGGATGGCCGCGCAGACCGCGCGCCGCGCGCACGACGAGCTGCAACGCGCGGCGCAGTTGACGGCCGCGGTGCAAGAACGCGACCGGTTATCCCGCCAGGTCCACGACGGCGCCATCCAGGTGCTGGCGCTGGTCGCCAAGAAGGGGCACGAGATCGGCGGCCCGACAGCCGAACTCGCCGACCTGGCCAGCGAGCAGGAGCGCGCGTTGCGGCGCTGGCTGGCGTGCGCGGACGTCGATCCCGACGCCGACAGCGCGACGATCGACCTGCGCGCGCTGCTGCGGTGCCGGGAGTCCGATCGGGTGTCGTTCAGCCTGCCGGGCACTGCGGTGCCGTTGGGACGTTGGGCGGCAACCGAACTGGATGCCGCGGTGGGCAACGCGCTGGACAACGTGGTCGGCCATGCCGGTCCGGATGCGCACGCCTTCGTGCTCGTGGAGGACCTCGGCGATTCCGTCGTGGTCAGCGTCCGCGACGACGGCGTGGGTATTGCCGCCGGCCGGCTCGAGGAAGCGACGCGTCAGGGGCGCCTTGGCATCGCCCAATCGATCGTGGGGCGCCTCACGGCGCTGGGTGGCAGCGCCGAATTGCACAGCGAGCCGGGGGAAGGCACCGAGTGGGAGTTGTGCGTGCCACGCGGACAGGGACGCCATGGCGGATGACGAGACGCCGACCACGGTGATGGTGGTCGACGACCATCCGATCTGGCGTGACGCCGTCGCGCGCGACCTGGCCGAAGGTGGCTTCACCGTGGTCGCCACCGCCGACGGCGTGGCCGCCGCGGGACGGCGGGCCGCCGTGGTCAAGCCCGACGTGGTGGTGATGGACATGCAGCTGACCGACGGCGACGGTGCCCAGGCGACCGCCGCGGTGCTCGCGGTCTCCCCCTCGTCGCGGGTGCTGGTGCTGTCAGCCTCCGACGAACGCGACGACGTCCTGGAGGCGGTCAAAGCCGGCGCGACGGGATACCTGGTCAAGAGCGCCTCGAAAGCCGAACTGGCACAGGCGGTTACCGCCACCGCAGCCGGGCGGGCCGTGTTCACCCCGAGCCTGGCCGGGCTGGTGCTGGGCGAATACCGGCGCATCGCACAGAGCAAGGACAGCACGGACGACGGGCCCGCCCGCCCCAGCCTCACCGAACGCGAAACAGAGGTGTTGCGCTACGTGGCAAAAGGGCTGTCCGCCAAGCAGATCGCCCAGAAGCTGTCGTTGAGCCACCGCACGGTGGAAAACCATGTGCAGGCGACCTTCCGCAAGCTCCAGGTCGCCAATCGGGTGGAGCTGGCACGCTACGCCATCGAGCACGGCCTGGACGAAGAGCCGTGACCCGCGGGGCGGCCGGATAACCACACTTACCCCGCGGGCCAACGATCTTGGGCTACCGCGTTGCGAGGCGGTGTCGCACCGGGAGTGTGGCCAGGATTCGCGCACTCACCAGCGCGCTCACCACCACGGCCATGCACGCCAGGCCGTCGTCCTTGAGCCCCCACCTGATCGCCGCGAGCAGCGCCACGCCGGACGTGCACAGCAGGGCGCCGATGGCCGCGCCGCGCCACCGCGACGTCACCGCGGGCGCACCGTCCCAGCCGGACAGCGGGTTGTTCTCCAGCGGCCGCAGCGCCACGAACAGCACCGCCACCGCGACCATCACGATGAACACCTGCGCGAAGCTGATGGCGAGGAAATCCTGCGCACCCGGAAAGCGCGGGCAGCCAAAGAAATCGAAGACCAGATGCACACCCAACAGCACCGGCATGTGCCACAGATACAGCGTCATCGCGCCCGAGTTGCCGATGGCGGTCCACCACCACACCCGCGGCCGCTGCGCCCAGCGCGCGATCGCCGGTGCGGCCGCGATCGCCAACGCGCTCAGGATGATTGCGTGCCCGGCCAGCAGCAGCGACGGCGGGCTGGTGTTGGACAGATGATGGTCACCGGTGCCGACCATGCTGATCTGATACGGCCCCCAGCGCACCAGCGCGACGTCGACGGCGAAGAAGACGGCGGCGACGGCCAGCGCGGCGCGGCCGCCGAGCAGCCCGCGACGGTAAGCCACGCCGAACATCGCGGGAATGAGCCAGACGGCCAGGTTGAGGTAACCCAACGGCATCATCGCCGGCCAGTGCAGCCGGATCACGTCGATCATCGCGATCGCCCCGTAGACCGCCGCCACCCCGGCGGCCAGCCGCCCGGCCGTGCTGACGCGGTGCAGCAGCGGCATGGCGGCCAGCACCAGGACGTAAGCCCCCAGGAACCACAGCAGCTGCGTGCTGACGCCGGCGATCGGATCGTAGATGTGCCGCGGCAGCGCCCGATACAGCACCGTCAGCACCACGGCCCAGAACGCCAGGTAGTAAAACACCGGCCGGAACAGCCTGGTGCAGCGCCTCATCAGCCAGTCACCCCAATTGGTGCCCGGAGCCCAGGAGGACACGCACGCCGCCGCGCCGGCGAAGAAGAACAGCGGCATGATCTGCAACAGCCACGTCATCGCCTGAAACAGCGCCGAGGTGGTGAGCAGGTTGTCCCAGATCAAAACGTTATTGCGGATGATGCTGGCCGCCATCACG
The DNA here is from genome assembly GCF_054660795.1 of Mycobacterium sp. MUNTM1. Classification (NCBI taxonomy): domain Bacteria; kingdom Bacillati; phylum Actinomycetota; class Actinomycetes; order Mycobacteriales; family Mycobacteriaceae; genus Mycobacterium; species Mycobacterium sp. MUNTM1. The sequence goes on along the minus strand of NZ_BAAGDE010000014.1, from coordinate 21,989 downwards.
GTATGGCCGAGCACCACGCCGACCAGCGACGTGATGCGGATGACGTCCAGGACGCGGTCGCGATCGGCCGGCGTACTCGCGGCCACCTCGGCGACGTCTGGAAACCGGACAAGAGTGGTCATGGGAGCGGAATTGCCCTTCTGTGCTGTGACTGCGGAGCGTTGTGGTGGAGCAGGAATCGTGCGATGAGGAAAGCATCGCCGGTGGCGCGGGCGCGGGCCTGCGCACTTCTACGCGACAAGGCTGAGTAGTTCTACTCAGCCCGCGGCGTTGAGCGGGTCGTAGTCGGCCAGCAGCCTTTCGATGCGGGCCTCATCGAGCCGCACCCGAACGGTTGCGGCCTCCTGCTGGTCGCGGATCACCTTGGCCAGGGTGAACGCGCTCGACACCAGAAAGAGGAAGGTGACCCCGAGGAACAATCGCGGCCAGGGGTCAAGCGGCAGGAAATAGATTCCGCCGAGCGCGGCCACGAAGCTGATCGCGAATGCAACGGCGGCCTGGACGAAGAAGGCGGCGGTGGTTTTCGACATGCTGTTGGGAACGGTCATGCCAATAAGCCTGCGGCAGCGGACCGTTCGCGGGATCCGTAAGACTACTCAGATTTCGCGGTGCGGTCGCGGGGCCGCGCCAGCAGCGCCGCCGCCGCGCCCGCCGCGCCCACCCCGATCGCCGCGGCGGCCACCGTCGCCACCTCGACCGCGGCGAACTCGGAGTCCACCAGCGGTTTGACCACCGCCACCGCGGCCACCGCGGGCATCACCAGCCGCACCCACCAGGCCACCACGCTGTCGCCGGGGACTCGCGAATTAGCTTCTGTGACAAACACATACAGCGCCATCAGCAGCAGGGGCGCCGCGCCGAGAATGACCAACCCGATCCAGCGCGCACCGTGCGCCGACAAGACGGCAGCCGTCACCGCGACAAGCGCCATCAGCACCACTCGCGCGATGGTGTTCGGCCGCGCCTGGCGCGTTACCGCCAGGTCCGCGGCGACGCGCACCACTGCCCACCCCGAGGCCAACGCAGCGGCCACCCCGACAGCGACGCCGGTGATAGTCATCCACGTCCGACCCGCTTCGGCATAGAACTCCGGCACAGCTTCGCCCAGGAGTTTGGCACTCCATCGCCACGGCCCCACCACCCCCTGGTGATCACCCACCCACAACACCAGCGCCGCCGCGGCCACTACCGCGACCGCCAGCGACATGGATCGCCCCGGCCTGGCTACGCGCGCGCTTCGGACCGTGATGAGTTCAACGCCCACCATCCCCAGTCCGAAGCCGACTAACTGACCAGACAGCCGGCCCTGGGTAGCGGCCGTCCCGATGACAACGGGGTCACTGCCTGCGGCGACGCGCGCAGTGACTGCCACCGCAAGGTAGACGGAGATGAGCAACCCGGCGATCACGAGCGGCGCCACCAGCGACGCGATGACCCGAGTCGACGCCCAACAGACAATGGCGCCAACGACGACCGCGGTCCCCGCCGCGGCGACCGGTAACCACGAAAAGTTCTCGGCAGGGTCTTCACCGGATGAAAACTGCAGCAGCAGCAGCGATCCGAGGGCGGTGGCGAACTTCGCTGTCAGCACCACATAGGCGAGCAGTTGAACGGTGCCGGCTGCAGTCCCCGCCTTCGGGCCCAGTGTGGCACCAACCAATTCGGCGGTGTTGCGCGCATGGGGTGCATAGCGGCGCAGTCGCGCCAAGGCGTAGATGACCGGGACCATGACCGCTGCACCGAGCAGCGCGCCCAGTCCGTACTGCGCCGCAGACACAATCACCGCAACGCTCAGTCCGGCGGCTTGCCACGTACCGAGGACGCGCTCACCGGAGCCGGTTTCTGGCTGGGTCTGTGCCTCTAGTGATTTTTTCGGCATGTCCTTAAGCATGACTTACGCCTAATCCGGTCGAGCGGGAGCGGCATTACTGCCGAGCGCCACACTATGACGCCTCGCTCTTGGCTTGCGTATTTCTCGGCGAGGCTTCGTTCGGCGTCGGTCGCGCGGGGGCGCGGGTTTAGGGGGACTGCCGGATACTTCCGACGAGCTCTGCAACTCGCTCGTTATTGCCGCAGCGACCGACCTCAGCCCGAGGCGGGCTCGGTCGTGATAGCGCCGTCAGAGCCGTCGTGGTGCCGATGACCGTGCTTTGGCGGCCTTGTACGCCCATGACCCCAACATCAGTGCGATCAGTAACGCGCCGCCCAACATGGTGTAGCCGGTGTTGCGGTGAAAATCCCGCATGCTCGCCGGCGAGTACACGCCCTGGTGGATATTTTCCTGTGTTGCATGCCAGTTCACCGGCGCGGTCAGCACCGCTGGATCGGTGCCTGCCCGGTTCAACTTCTCGATCGTTCTTATCGACCGGTACCCGCGGGAGGTCAGCACCGAGCAGGTGTCGGCCGGGCCCATCCGGTGTCCATCGCAGTGCGGCCCAGTCAGATCTTGGTAGGCGACTAGGCCTGCCCCGAAAAATAGGGCGATGAACATCAGGCCAAGGGCGCCGACCGCGAGGCGGCCCACGACGTGCCAGAAAACCGCCCCTATGGTGGCCCCGGGGGCCGCGGGGTGTGGCCCGTCTACTTCAGCATCGGACACGACGACCCTCCGGCGAGTGGACCACCTCATGAGACGACACGCTGGTGCCTATCTACAGTCGTGAAAGTCGCTGGCTAGTTGCCGCTGCAATTGAGCCGCCTCTGCCGTCTGATTGCCCAGAGGGGCTTGGGGTTTCGGCGATCCACTGTCGTCGCGGCAGTCAGGCACTTGAAGATCTCCGGTGAACTGGTGGAAATTATCGGGCTCTACCATGAGGTGCCATTGCAGTTGTAGCGGGTGCTGTTTGGTGGGCGCTATGGTGGAAATGACTGATTTGAGGTCGCGGTAGGCCGTAGCAGGGTCTGTGATGTAAACCGAGAGCGCGGTGATTCTGGCGTCGTCGACCCGCACGTAATAGATCGGCAGTGCCAGCCGCGATATCAGGGCGTCGATGTTTGCGCGCTGCTCGGCGGTGATTGGGATACCGACTTCCCAGGTGGGGAATTTGGTCGGCTCGGCCGAACGGATATAGACGGTCATCGGTTCGGGCTGCACAGTGGCCAACACTGCGCTCAAGACGTCGTTGGTGTGGTCGATATCTGATACTTCAAGGCGCACCGTGGCACTGTCACGTGACCACAGGATCGACGCCTCTGGCACACGGGTCCTGAGTTGTCGTAACTGATGTGTGTCACCGGCGATCTGGGCGGGGTTGAGCTCTGCGCCGCGTTTTACCTCGACTCGGTCGCCAATGACGAAGGTGGTGGACTGGCGGTAGCCGTTGAAATCCCCGCCTTTGATGCGGGTGATACGTGAGGCCACCGCCGCGATCTGTTCCTCGCTTGCCTTCGGCATCGCGACTACCAGATTCAACTGGGCGCCGTTCTCAAAATCGTTGGTATATAGTGGATTAACGTCATCAACGCCCGGCATTTTGGCGATCTCGGCCTGAAGGTGGCGCACCTCGGCGCTGCGATCAGGAGGCGTGCACGCAGCCACGACCAAGGCCAGCCATGCCATGGCCGCCACGCATACCCGTTTCACCGGTGCCGGGAGCCGGCGCGTGACACGCCGCGACACTGCACTGATCACGAAGCCAAGCACCTTGCCTGCCTTGCCTTTACATCCCGATGTGAGTAACTGTGCGTTACCCTAGACTGCTTTGCAGCCCGTCGAGATGAGGCTGGTGCCCTGGGCGGTGACGTCGTACAGGTAGTGGTCAGCCACCACATATGTTGGAAGCGCTTCAACATAGGCGCGGCCATACACCGCGGTGAGCACCGCGAAGTCTTCCATCACCGGATTGCCGCTACGCCGACCCAATCGGTCTAATTCGTCGTCGACGGCGCTCATCGCCGGCCGGATGCCGTCATTGAGGGCCCTCTGTTGCGGGCTCCACTGGCTCGCGGGGATGTCCTCATCCGTGTCATGCCACGCCGCGGCGGCGTCATTGAAGTGAGCAAACACCGAGGTGAAGTCCGCGCATATCGAGTTGCTGGCGCGAAGGAATCGCTGCGGGTTGGCCGGATCGTCCGTGTGCGGTGACGCGTTCGTCGGTGGGGCCGCCGCGGTGACCAGCGGTCCGCGCAGTGCGGCCGCCCCGTGGCGAATCGCATCGCAGATGGCAAAAATCGCGTTGCCAGCCGAATAGGTAACACGCAACAGCAGATCATCAGGTGAGGTGTACTGCGGGATTCGGTCTGCGTAAGCGCGCCAGTAGGCGATCAGCTGCTCGTAGAGTTCCCGAACCACCCGGTGCGGGGTTTGCCTGGCCAGCATCCCAGTCTTATCGGCGGCCTCACGTATTGCCGTGCCGGCGGCCCGATATTGGGCGCTCAACTGCGCACTCCAGGCAGATGCCGGGATGGATTTGTCTCTGTCGTGCCAGCCAGAGGCTTTCTCGCTGGCCGCCAAGGGATGGGCAACGCTACTCCACCCCCCGCAGGTGGGTTCTTCGGTGATGACGCTGATCGGTGCGGAGTCTCTAGCACTAGCCAGGCCTGGACGCGGCGGCGAGGAATGCCTGACAACGACGATGGTCACCATGACCGAGACGGCGATAGCTACCGCAAATGCCGCCGCCCCCACGAGCATCCACTCCTGTTTGCCGCTCTTCGGTCGCCGGCCGGCGGGTGAAGACCACGGCAGCGGCGAAGCCTCCGGCGACCCCCAGTGATCATCCGGCCGCGGCACCCTCATGTGAACTTTCCTCGAACTGGAGAACCTTCGTTATGCCCGCAAGGCTCGATGAGGTGGTGCCGTCCACGCCGCTGCTGGTCCCTGCAGCAGGTCCGGCGCTCTTGGTACATCCCGTCGCGGCTATGCCAGCGGCGACAACGCTGACAATCACCGCGCCGGGATAACGACGTGAAGACATGGCCAAAGCCTACGGTGAGCGGCGCTGCGTCGAGATGGAAAACCGACGGCGGTAGCGGTGCAACCAACGATGTTCACCACGATATTCACGAAAAGTGTGGTCGAGAGTTCGGATGTCAGTTGAGATGGTCTCGAGAACGGACCGCGAAAGGAGGTGAACAGATGAAGAAAACGCTTCCTCTCGTGATGATGCTCTGTGGGCTCGTGTCGGGAGTCCTCGCAAGCCCTGCGGCGGCGGACATGAATAGCTACATGAACTGCATCCTGTTGAGTAGACAGCACTTGAACCCGGAACCACCTCAGGCAAAGCAGCTTGTCTACAACACGATCGGACAAGAAGTCTCCCGGAACATTCGCAACAACGGGAGTTCCTCGATGGCGGAGATCTCGCGTCTCGAAGGCAACGGGATTGACCCACAGCTCGCACAGATGATCGTCCAGTGTGCCAGCGTGAACGGGCCGATGTGATGTCATGTCGCGCAAGTTGCAAATGCTGGATCGGCCTGGTTCTTCCCAAGGGCCGCCTCCCTTCTGGGACACTTAGAACCTGTGTGGGCTCGAATCGTTGTTGCGCCTTGGTGGGTGAGCTGGCTGGCGAACGCCGCGTTCGGCGCGATCACGCTTGGCGCAGTCGCGGCGTTGCTGTACCCGAACTTTTTCGCCGTCACCGGATGGTTGTGGGGACCGCTCACCGTGGCGGGGTTCGCTCTACTGATATCCGCGTGCCTGGCTTTCGTCCAGCGCCCGTTCCGCCGGGCTTATTCTGCAGCCCTCACTGGACTTAGCCGCCAGCAGCTGCCCCAAATCAACAGGGCATTGCGCCGCGGAGAGATCCCTTCTGAACCGCGCGTGCTGGTGGCTGCCGTCAAGGTGGGCACTTTGCGGCTGGCGCACACGCGTAGGGCCCTGCGCGGGTCGAGGGCATTGATATGGCTGACGCCGGCCTTCCTCATCCTCGCCGGAGTTTTGTCCTTCCTAGCCAACGATATTCGGCGCGGAGTGTTCTTTGTCGGGTTCGCGCTGTACTTCGCGGCCTACTACGCATGGCTCGGGTACCGCAAGGATCAGCTGACCACGCACGTGGAGTCGTTGCGCGCAAGCGCAGAAGCTGACGACGCGGCGGTGGACGTCGACTATGCTGCGCCGCCGCGGCGACTAAGGATGTCGATCCCGCTGTTTATCGTGGCTGGAATCGCCACTGTGACAATCGCATACCTATCGGATCGCCCCAACCCGGACTGCCGGACCGTCGACTCGGTCGCCAACTTCAACTTCAAAACCAATAGCGTGCTCACAGCGCGGCTGACAGCGACCGACGTGGATCTGGCCAGCTACCGAGATTGGTCCAACCAGCTGCAAACCTACGCACGACAAGCATCCACCCCCGACATTGCTCGCCGCCTTCACCGGATCGCCGACCTATCCGTGCAGGCAGTGGCGCGGCGACAAGCTATCAACAACGACGAAATAGCCGGGCGCCCAAGCGATGCCATCCACAGCGACCAATCCGCATATCTGAGCACGATCAGCGAGCTGCTCGACGAACAGCAAGCCCTCATCTCAACCTGCCACCGTTCCTGACCCCGGCTCCCTCGCAAATTCATCGTGATGGCCGGCCCCGGTCTCAACCCGATTCTCACAGCGGCTATCACTGCACCGCTTGAGACTTCTGGAAGTGCTGGAGGAGAACTCTCTCAACGATTTCCGTGCCGAAACTCGGCCGATGGGATGCGGGCCTTCCACTGTGGCTTTCCCGCCTGCGGACACGTCTGGTTGCCAGGCGGTCCTCCGAGGGAGGCCTCGCGTCCACCTCAAACCGCCGGAAGCCAGTCCGGCTCGATGAAAACTGGCCACTTCGACAAAAGAACGATCGGCGATTTCGCTCCGCAGGCCTGTCGCCAGGGGTACCTTTTTCTGGCCAGGCGACCGGTGGCCCGATAGAAGGTGGAACGATGATAGCCGTGCGGTGGACGTCGACCCCGCTTGTCACCGCGGTTGCCGCGTTGCTGGCGCTGGCGCCGCTGGCGAAGGCGGATCCTCTCACCGCCTATGATGTGCAGTTCATCAACGCGCTAGCCGAGGTTCAGTGGCACACGTCGAGCCCGACGACCACCGTCCGGTTGGGGCATGACGTATGTAACGGGATATCGATGCAGGGATTGACCCCCCGGCAATCGGCCAACAGTGGGAGTTGGTGGGTGGTCCCTCCGGGCAGCGCCGGCGCGTTCGCGTTCGTCAAGACAGCGATCAGGTTCTATTGCCCGCAATACCTTTCAGCAGTCGACTGGTAACGGGCCGTGGGTGGGGTTAGGCCCTCGCGAAGACGATAGGAAGGTCAGGATGACGAGGGACAGAAAGCTTTTGGTAATCGCCATCGCCGCTGTCGTCGCCGTGGTTGTCCTGGTGTGGGGTGTTTCCACCCATGGTTTCAAGGACATGCGTTCATACAACTTGGGGCATAACGCAGGACTTCAGGACAAGAACTCACGCTACCCAGCCGGATGCGTCACGATGCTGCTGCTGGCCCTAGAGAGCAGTGATGCGGCAGGTCTCGACCAAGACGACTTCAACTCTGGTTGCAAGGACTCTGGAGACTGGTCAGGCATTAAGGGAGCCCCTGATCAGCCCAAACTCGGCTGAGTTACTCTCTGCCTGCCATCATGGCAAGGTGATGGGTGCTACGGATTATGGCCTTCTGATCGCCATCGGCCAGGCACTGCCCTGACGTGAGGATGGCACGATTGACCGACATGGAGGAAGACCTGCCTACCGTCAGCGTGCGTTTGTGGCGTGCCGACGCGATCGTCTTGTTCGACTGGTTGGCCCATACTGATCTGAACACGGTGCCGATCACGCATCCGGCGCAAAAGCAGGCGCTGGCTGATCTTTTGACCCGGTTCGAATGGGCGGCCGATGCGGATGTGACCGCGGCGACTGCTGACGAGGTCGCGGCGGCCCAAGCAGAAGTGTCGCGCGACATGGGCTGGTGAGGGAACAGAATCCGTTCGTGGCGGTGCTGACGAGCCTGCTGTCAAGATTGACCAACAGAGTCAAACCGGCGGCAACCGGAGCGGCACCAGAATTCGCGAACAACGGACGTCACGACTGCCCGCCAAAGCCATCGGGTCTTGTACGCGGCTGCCAACGCGGGCGCGTACATCTCCACGTGAAGCGCTCGCTGTGGGTCCAATCATCAGTACGAAGACGAACTCGACGCTCAGTGCGCGCATGGCTTCGTAGGTACCGTGGTCGAGTGTCTGACGAAGAAATGGCCGCATCGGAGCACGGCGTGCATCTGGAATGGTGGTACGACCTGGACCGGCCTTTTCTAGCCGAAGTGGACTTGCTTGCCGCCAGGTCAAGCTACTCGACGTCGTTCGTTACAGAGGACGGCGTCTTCGCCGCGACTGTACGTCTGCCACGGACGCCCGACGCTGAAACCGGGCTTGCGGATTATTTGGCGCCTCCGCGCGATTGGGCGGCAGCGCTACCCACGCCCGATGAAGAATGGGGAATCCACTACAAGGACCATACGCTGGGCTTCAAAGGTGTTGTCATCAAACGTCTTGCCTTCAGCATTCAGGCTGGGCCGGAGGTCGTGGAGCCCGCCATACGTTCGGAGTGGGGGCAGGACCTTCTAGCGTTGGAGATTCTCAACACGATTGATACCTGGTGGGAGAATGTCAGGACATGGCTCGAGATTGCAACTAACCAACGCCTCGCACAAGTCGGCCACGAGGCCAGCGATTGGTTAAACCCGAATACGCGGACGTCGATATGGACGGTCGACGAAAGCGGGGAAAGGAAGCCGTTGAGGGCCGGCGGCACTGTTGTTCAGGGCCCTGAGCGAGTCCTCGGTGTGACCGCAACGATTCTGCAGGATTGCTTGGCGCTCGCACACATTGAGCCGCCACTGGCATGGACTCTGTTGCGGGACGCGCGCGCTCTGCAAAACGCCGATCAGTACCGCCGCTCGGTCATCGATGCAGCCACTGCAGCAGAGCTGGCTGCGACCAAGCTGGTTGACGATCTGCTAGTGGGAACCGAGTCGGGGGAGCGAGCAAGGCTCCTCCGCGACCGAAGCCATCAGGGACTTGGAGGGAAGGCAGTACTGCTGAGGGAATTGGGGCAGGGCCCTTCGGAGGGTTTCAAAACTGATCTAGTGGCCAGGCGAAATGACGCTGTGCACGAAGGGATAGATCTGAAATATCTCGAGTGGCAGGCGGCGTTTCGTGCGGCGTTAGCCCTTGTCGAGCAAGGCTTTCCACTGCCCACGGCGCCGGGTTCAAGCGGGCCGCTAACGTGTTATTGGTCTCAGGCCGTAGAAGCGCAGAATGTCCATTCGTGGCCGTGATGCGAGCCTGCTAGCGGGCTGGTTGGTAGGCGTTGGCGCGGCTCGCAGGGTGCAGGTACGGGGGCCGGACGGCGGCGGTACCCAGCTGTCCTGTCTGGACACCGGGGGTGTGGGTGAGGCAGCGCACCGGCGTTGTGCGGCCGAGTACGCCGGGCTCGTGTTCGTGGCCGGCGGCCCAGCGTGAGATATCGGGGGTTTCGGTGACTTCCCATCGTGTGACGAGGCCTTCTCCGACCCCGCGGTGCTTGCCGATCGAAAAGAGGTCGGTGAGCAGCTCACGGATGAGGTCGGCGTCGCCGACGGCGCGCCAGGTCAAGGTCGCGGCGGGATGCGCCATGACAGGGACGATGCGCTTTTGATAGCGGCCCTGGGCGTCGGAAACTGCTTGGCTTCCAATGACGGGGGTCAGCTGCTGAAGCCGGCCCCGATTCGTGCGTGAGGTGCGCCAGCGCATGTCGGGGTCGGTGACGTGATGGGGGTGGAGGTCGGCGAAGGTGGCCATCCAGTGCCAGTCGGCGTCAGAGGTGGGATTGCCGCATTTGGCGAGGGGAAGGTCCAGTGTCTCAGGGTCTTTGGTGTGCTGATAGGTGAACTCTTCGCCCGCTGTGCGGGCGGCCCACTTACGGCGGTGCCACAGTACTGAGGCGAGTAATCCATCCAAGGCCACGCCCCAGGGGCGGGACAGCACGACACCGTGTGGTGTGGTGGCGGTGATCTGCAGAGCAATCATGTGTGTGTGTCAACTCAGTTGCGATAGCGTGGTGATCGCCTCGTCGCGGTGAGCGGTTAGGTCCGCTGCCCAGTCGATGTTGTCGCTGGGCAGATTTCCGCGAAGCGTGGTCGCGGTGACGGTGGCGGTGACCTGTCCGTGGCCGGCGGCGATGCGGCCGCCGAGGTGTCCTCGGGTGGCGAATTCGTCCAGGACGGAAAGCAGAAATGCTGCTTGGATGGGGGTGGCGTTGGTGAGTCGAACCCAGGTCTGAAGTCGGGTTCCGGCCGGCAGCGTCTCCACCCCGAATCGTCCGAGCGGACTGCTGTTTTCATCCGAGTCCGTGCTGGGAGGCCAGGCGGTGGTGGTGCGGTGATCGGACAGGTGGCTAAACGATTCTTCTGCGACGCCAAGCACGGCAGACAAGGCTTTGGATCGCGGTGGGCGGGGCAGGATGTGGGAGAGTTCGGCGATCTCGGGCAGCACCTTGCCGACGTCCAGTAGCCCCGACATGATGCGGCCCGACGCCGCCCCGCCGAATACCGCGACCTGGGGCAGTAGAGCCTTGAGGCGGCGTTCTTGCTCGTCAGTAAGGGGCCGCGCGGATTTGGCCAGCCGGCCGCCGTTGGTGAGTAGGTGTGCTGCCGGGATGGGCAGGGCGGTGTCTTCGTAGTTGAGCACGGCGGCGGTCAGTGACTCTCCGATGCGGCGCAAGATGCCGCGGAAGCCGCTGCCCGACACGATCGGGACAAGTATCACTTCACCGGTAGGGGTGATGATTTTTTCTCGGCGGAACAAGGCGAAATTGTCGGTGCCGATGGCGCTGTAGTCCTCGCGGTGCACGATCGAGGATCGGGCCAAGACGTCGATGTCGAAGTGAACGCTGATCAAGCTCACCCGCGGGCCGCTTTCCGTTGTTCGGCAACAGCTTCGGCGATGATGCGCACTCGCAGCAGCAGTGCCGGCAGACTGTCACGTAGCACGGCGATGACGGGTAGCGACGGTTGGCGTAGCAGCATGGCTAGCTCGAGGCGTCGATCCCGCTGCCGGGGCGCGCAGACCTCGAGCTGTATGGACACATCAGACCACCAGCGATCCAGGGTGTCGGCGCGGTAGGCGGCACGGCGAACTCGACCGGGCAGCAGCTCGTCCCAGTAGGTTTTGCGGTATCGCGGGTCGGCGAGCCAGCTTCTCTCCCAGTCGATGCTGTAGTGCAGTAGCAGCAGCAGCCGTTCAGCGGTGTCGGCGGGACTGGGCCGGGCGGCTTCTTTCGTTTCGGCGTCCGGGGCGGGTTCGTCGAAGGGGGGCAGTTCGGGAACCAGGGCACGCCACGCCTGGGTGGGAGTGGGAGCTGCCGTCATGGGTGAAGCGTAAATGGCCCGGCAGTCACCGGGTGGTGATCGCTCGGCGCGCGGGTTAGGGCTGAGGCGTCGGCATGGTGGTGAGGGCGCGAGCTGCTGCCCACAGTGGCGGGACGGTGCGCCATATCTGCAGTGCTGTCCAGGCAGCCAGGATGCGCCCCCAATGGCTGGACGGCTGAGCGCGCAGTAACCGCGAGGGAGGCGCCGGATGGCTCAGCTGGGTCCAGGTTGCGCCCACGGTGGTGCGCAGCCAGATCAGGTCGGTCAGCCGGGTCGCCGCAGCGGCATCCCAGGGCACGACGAGACCATCGGTGGCGAGATGTCCCCATTGGGCGGTCGGCAGGATGTGGCGGCGTCGAGCGGTCGGAAGGATCGCGGCTTGAGAGGTCGGCAAGGCGCCGCCAGCGAGCGCGTCAGCCAATGCGGCACCGGTGGAGTACTCCGTCACGGTCGTCGCAGTGACCAGTAAAGCCAGTTGTGTGGTGGGAGGGGTGCTGTAGGCCCAGGCGCATGGCACACAGAGCCGGCGGGATCCGAATGGCCAGGCGTCGAAACCGGTGAACTTCTCAGAAATGATGCGCGAGCTCAGCACGGTCGGCCCCTCTTCGCCGCAGCGCCCGCAGCGGCCATCTACCGGCGACGGCGCGTCCACGGCGGGTCGACCGGCGGCAACCCATGCCGCGGCGGCGGGATCGGAAAGCATGCTGGCGCCACGATACGGCCGGATCGGTTGGTATCGTGAGCGACACGAAACGCACACAGGGGTCGGGTGAGGGTTTCACCTGAGGCGGCTCCGGAAGGCTGATTATCAGTCCATCCGGGGCCGCCTCCCTCTTTTCGGTCTGGCGCGCGCAGCAATCCCGCTTGGTGTCCAGGTTGGCCCATACACTGCCCTTGATCGTCGAGCTAGGGAAGTTTGAGACCGCGTGGGTGCCAAGACCGCCAGACCGAACCGGGAACAACCCGTCGTCGTCGATGTCGAAGGTGGCCCGATCTCCGCGCGCGACGTGAAGGCCGCCCGCGAGGTGGCCGAGGATGCGATGACAGAGCGTGGCTTCCAGCGCCTGGCCAACCAGATCACCGACGAACTGCGCGACGCGGACACCTCACTGACCCGGGCGGCTCGCGACCGTGATCGCGCCACGCCTCGAGATAGGAGCCATATCGAGTCCGGGCGCCTGCGCGGCGAACTGCCGCCCCGCGAGGAGTTCCGGGAAAGGCTGAGCGGTCGCCAGCGCAAGATCCGCTCGGCGGTCAAGAACCAGGTGATGGCCGCCGCGCCGGCGTCGCAGCACGCCGCGATCGCGAGCATGCTGACCAGCGAAGACCCCACTGAGTGGCGGCGCATCAACGAGAAGCTGCACCGCTCGGCGGGTGACGTCCAACAACTGGCGGACACTGATCGGGCGAAGGTGCAGCGCCTCGACAGGGCGATCCAGGCGTATGAACGCCTCAACGACCGCACCCACCGCGTCTACGTTGCGGTGAAGCTGCCCGATAACCGTGGCGACATCACCAAGCCCTCCGACCTGCCGGCTAACCTGCGGCCCGGTGCGAGCATCGCGTTCGACCAGTTCACCCTCACTCGACACAACTTGCATGAGACGCCGGGCCACGACAGCTCCCGGCATGTGGTGTTCGAGGTTGTGACGAGCCGTGGGATGTATTTGGGTCGCTCCGACAGCGTGGAAGACACCACCCATATCCTCCCGAGAGGAATGCAGTTCGACGTAGCGTCCGCCGAACACGTCGCCTATGCAACCCGATCCGGAGGCTTCAACGAACGCGTCGTCTTGCAACTGAGGGAGCGGTGATGACCCCCACCGAATGGATCGTGCACCCCAACCGATCCGACATTGGATCCGACGAGCCCGGCCGCAACGGTCATTACCGCTCGCTCACCCGCCCGCGGAAGCCGGCCATCGAACCGTGCCTGGCCCGAGTAAGGCTGCCGCGCAGACTATCCGACGTCGCCGACGCTGATGGCACCATTACCTTCGGCGGCAACGACTGGTGGTTCGTCGTCGGCGCGGCCCGCACCTTCGTCCGCACCCACATCGACTCAAACGTGCCGCCGCCGTTTGGATTCAAGCGCAACGGACAGTGGTGGTGGTGGGACGACACCACCAGCGTGGAATCGATTCTCGAAGGCCCAGAGGGCATCGACTACGTCCGCGAATACCTCGCTCGGCTGTTCCCGAGGTGCACCGTCACCGTCAGCGACGCACGATGACCACGACGCCGGCCGGACTAGACCTGCACACGTTACGCGGCATCGCCGCCCGCCGGCGCGGGGCCCAGGGCCACCAGCATCTGCTCGACCGCATCGCCGAACACCTCGACGAGAACGACGGGTTCGTATCTTGGAGTGGCGGCAAGGATTCCACCGTCGTAGTCGACCTCGCTCGGCAGGTCGACCCGCACATCCCAGTGGTGTTCTTCGACAGCGGGCTGCAGTTCCCTGAGACGCTGCGTTATCTGGAGGACCTGGCGCAGGAATGGCAGCTGAACTACCACGTGATCACCGCTGACCCAGATTTGCTGACGGTGCTGATCGCCGGCGGTGGTTTCGACCATCACGCAGTCGATCGTCGGTTGCGCGGACAGCTCGCCGACATCATGATCACCGGGCCCGCGGCCGAGGCGCACCGCCGCTACGGCCGCGGATCGCTGTGGGGAGTGCGCGCTGAGGAGTCCCACGGCCGACGGATGCTGTACCGGCGCGGTCTGGGCGCCGAAACGCGGGCTCGACAGCACAGTTCGCAGTCAGATGTACGCGCGCAAGTCGGCGGAGTGGTGCGCCGAGCGGACGGCACCATTACCTATGGCCCGATCTGGGACTGGCAACGCTCGCATGTCTTCGAGTACCTGGCCGGCCGCGACATCGAGCCCAACCCGCTCTACCGCAAGCTCGCCGAACTCGGAGTCCCCGAACAGCAAATCCGCGTCGACTCGATCATCGACGCCTCCAAGCTGTCCAACGGACACATCGCCTGGCTGCAAAAAGGCTGGCCAGATCTATATGACCGGCTCAGTCGTGCTCTACCGCGGCTGACTGAATGGACGTGAAAGCCGCTGTCGGACTGCGCTATTGGCGGCGGCGCCTCCTCCTCCTCCTCCTCCTCCTCCTCTCCTCGTGGCAGTGCCAATTCATCTGAAATGTCCCCAAAAGGCATATGGGACATAAGGTAAGAGGCACAGCGGTTGTTATCTACTCGCGTTGGCGCGATTGCCGGCCGCTGGCCCTGTGTGCCGATCTCAGCGTCGTTTGTTCGTGAATCCTGACGTCGGCGCCCGTTTTCCCGGTCGAGTATTTGCGAATGTGGGCGTCGCGAATTCCGTGAGATGGCGGCCGGTTGGCGCACCGCTCTGCGGCATGCACGTAAAGGCCGAGGAACCGCGTACGTGGGCGCACGCTTTCGCGCGCTGATCGCTTGATCTAATATCAGAGTATGCGATCAGATCTGCAGAAGCCGGCGACCTTCACCCAGTCGGCGCGACGGGCGCAGATTGTGGCCGCCGCGATCGAGGTGATCGCCGAAATCGGGTGGGCTCAGGCGTCGATCCGCAAGATCGCTGATCGGGTTGGGGTGGCGATGAGCGCGGTGCTGTATCACTTCGGCACCAAGGACAACTTGGTCGACGCGATCGTCGAGGAGATGTATCGCACGGCGCTGTCGTTCGTCGGACCGGCCGTCGATGCGCAGTCAACCGCGGCGAACAAGCTCGCCGCCTACATCACAAGCAGCGTCGCGTACTTCGATACCCACCGTTCGCACCTGGCGGCCCTCACGCAGCTCGGTACGAGCTACCAGCCGGCAGACGGGCGCCGTTTCGAGGAACTCGAAGTGACGGCTGAGCTACAACAGGAACTGGCTGTCTTGGACCCGACGACGATCTTGACGGCGGGGCAACAGGATGGACAATTCGGCGATTTCCCGATCACGTCGATGGCGGTCGCCCTCCGGGGCGCGGTCAATGCCGCGGTGGAGAATATCTTGCGCGATCCCGCCTTCGACGCCCGTGCGTACGGTGAAGACCTGGTCGCCATCTTCGGTCGTGCCGTGGCGGTGAACCGATGAGCCGGATTGTCATCATCGCCGTGGGTAGCCGCGGCGATGTCGCTCCCCTCACCGGGGTGGGCGTGGCGCTACAGCAGGCCGGACACGAGGTCGCCATAGCCGCCTACACCCCCTTCGCGGACATGATTTCCGGCTGCGGTTTGGGGTTTCGCGAGCTGCCGGCCGATTTGCAGCCTGCCGCCGATGGCGCCGAGGTATCACCCGTCAAAGGTTTGGCAGCATTCGCCTCGCCTAGAGGCATGCGCGCCCTGGGCAACGACATCCTCTCGGCCGTCGCCGACGAACCCGCAGACATCCTGCTGCTATCACCGTTCGCCGAAATGGTTGGACACCCGCTCGCCGAAGCGAAAGCTATTCCCTCTCTTGGGCTCCGGTTGCAGCCACTGTCAGCGACCGCGCAGTACCCGCCGTCGATTGTGGGTTCCTGGTCGGCCGGGTCGTGCGGAAATCGGGTTGCCGCCAACGCAGGCGCCTGGTTACTGGACTCCCTATACGGCGGCGTGGTCGCGCAATTCCGCCGCCAGCTCGGGCTGTCGCGCACCTCCGCCCGTCGGCTGCGTCAACAACGCACCACTGCGCAATGGCCTGTCCTGCACGGGTATTCACCGAGGGTGGCGCCCCGGCCTACGGACTGGCGCCCGGGATTGGAAGTCACTGGTTACTGGTGGCCGGCGAGCGCCGGCATCTGGGAACCGCCTGCTGACCTCGCCGAGTTCCTCGCTGCCGGTCCACCGCCGGTGTTTGTCGGGCTCGGCAGCATGATGACCACCTCGGCGCGAGCCGAGCAGCTATCGGACACGATCCGCCGAGCGGCCCAACTGGCCGACGTCCGGGTCATCGTGCAAGCTGGCTGGACCAATCTACATGTCGCCGAGGACCATATGTTGACCATCGGCGACACCCCACACGACTGGCTGTTTCCTCGGGTTGCCGCCGTGGCGCACCACTGCGGGGCGGGAACCACCGCGGCAGGTATTCGCACCGGAGTGCCCACCATCGCCTTACCCGCCTATGGTGATGGCCCGTTCTGGGCCAGGCGCATCACCGAACTCGGGATCTGCGCGGCCACCATCAACCAGCGCAAACTCACCTCGCAACGCCTTGCCGAGGCAATGCGCATCGCCGTCAACGATCCGCTGCTGAGGGATAACGCCCGCCAAATCAGCGTGCTGATAAGCGCTGAAGACGGTGCTGCACAAGTTGTTTCATCAGTTAGTTCCCTGATCCAACAATTCACGTAGAGGAGTAACCGATGGCCGCGGACCCCGAACTCGTCCACGCAATCATCACCGCAGGAGCCCTTGCCGGTGGAGGCTTGATGATGGCCGGAGGCGCGATCGGCGCCGGCATCGGTGACGGCATGGCCGGCGCTCAACTAGTCGCCGGCGTGGCCCGCCAACCCGAGGCCCAACAACGAATGTTCGCGCCCTTCCTCATCACTGTGGGCCTGGTCGAAGCTGTCTTCTTCATCAACCTCGCCTTCATGGCGTTGTTTGTCTTCGCCACACCCGGCAAGTAATACGTCGTTGGCAGGATCGCGGCTTTACCGACTCACGACTCTGCGCAGCCATCGTCGGCCGATTCATATTCGGCCGCAACATCTTCGATGACCGGAACCGACTCTTACCGCCTCGGCCACCACGACACGCCCATCTCACAATGGCGTCAATATTGACCAACAGAATCAGAGTGGCGGCAACCCGAGCGGCACCAGATTTCGCCAACAACCGACGTCACGATTGCCCGCCAAAGCCAGGCCGCCTACGGCGTTGGCAGATCGGTAAGCCAGTCGACCAAATCTGCCGGGCGGCGAGGAAGGAAAGGCTGGAAGACGTTCAGCTCGCGGCTGGTAACCACCTGGTTGCGCGCGGCCTTGTCGATGAATACCGCGTCGCAGTAGGGCACTGCGATCGCCAGCGCATCGATGTCCTGCATGTCGTTCGTCGTCCATTCATGGCGACTATCGCTGTGGTATCGCTCCTTCACCGAAGCGGCCACGCGGGTTGAGGGCATCCCGTCGATGAAATTCCGTACTTTGGCGAGGCATTCGGGTGTCGGGGGATCCTGTATCCCGAGGATCTGGGACAGTGACAGCCCGGTGGCTCTCTGTGCGCGGTCGACCAGGTGTCCGAGCTCGGCGTAAAGCTCATTGGCGTTGACCACGTCGCGCAACTTGGACTGCCGAAGCGCTGGATCCGCATCCAGCTTGCCGACGAGGTCGTTCTCCCGCTCGGCCCGCTTCTTGAGCATGTCGCGCCAGCCGTCCAAGCTGTACCCGGCTTGGAGTAAGGCAGGATCCTCGTGGTCGTCGGGTCCGGTGACCAGTTGGCGCATCGCCCATCGATTCAGACTTGCCATCGGATCAGCGCCTGTCTGTATTCCCATGTCCTGACAGAGCTTCTCAGCCCACCACGATGCTTCCTCCGCGGTGGTTCCCTCGAAGACGATGCCGCCCTTCTGCCCGAAGGCATGCAGCATGTGCGTTCCCACAAGCGGGATGTGCCCTTGAGAGGTGACCGTCATGGTCGGCAGATCGTTGAGCGCGGCCTCGAACTCGAGCTCCATGATCTGGGGGCGTCCCAGGAAGAAGTTGAAGTCGGACAACTCCTCCATCACTGCTACAACGTCCCGGCGCTGGGCGGCGCTGGCGATGTTGTAGATCTCCAGGATGTGCGTCGACGACAACGGGAACATCGCGCGGCCGTCGGCCAGAGCCTGCCGACAGACCGCGAACAGGTCGCGGTAGCCGGGTGGTGCGGTCCCGACCGCGACTTTCGCCAGGTTGATGCAGGCGAACGTGTCCAGGTACACGAGAGCTGGCGGCCTGGGTGGCAAGGCCAGGTCGCTGGGCCAGACGACGTCGGCCCGGACGCCGTAGGCAGTGGGCAACGACCCCCACCCCTCTCGCGCATGGTTGGACGTCGACAATGATCCCCCGTAGGGGAGGGATGCCGCAAACGCTTGATCGGCGCGACACGGCCGATTGCCTCCGCCGGAGCGCTAACGCTGTGTGGCCGAGCTCTATTGATGGTGCATTAGATCGCCGGTTTGCGCCGGCGTAGGAAGCATCCGATTCCTCCTAGCGCGGTTGTCAGGACGATGGCGTCGGCCCCGAGGGTTAACAGGGCGAGGAGTCCTTTGGCGATGTCGACGGGGAAACGACACACCTCTCTCCCGCCTGCTGATCACCTTTGAGGGCGCCGGGTTCGCTCGTGCGGCGTTGACCATGTGCGTGTTCTCGCGTTGTCCGGCTCGGCGTGCGGGAGGATGGGGGTGTGGTGAAGAAGAAAGGTCGCGATCTGCGGACCAAGCGGCACATCAAGGTTGATGATGCGGCCGCGGTGATCGCCGCGTTCCAGTGGTGGGCGAACCGACCACCAGCACGCAACCCCGCCACGCAGTGGGCTCAAGACGTGGCCGGGATGATCTTCGAGAAGTGGTCCGACAGTCCTGTGGTGTTGCGCGTCGACGACGAGTTCGCTGGCGCGTTGATCAACGCGAAGACCGATGTGGAGCTCGTCCCGGACTGGTTGACACGGTTCCCGTTCGATGCCGTCGCTTACAGCCTTGCCACCCCGCTGTCACTGCACGACGGGCGCCGCATGTGTCACTACCTCGGAATGGTCGTGGCCGGCACGGTCAGTCAGTACCGGAACTTGACAGGTTCGGGACCGACGCCTGCGGTGGGCAACATGAAGCTTCGAGGCGCCGACGGCCGCGGCGTATTAACGGGTTACACGAATATACCTGCAGCGCAGGGTGTTCGGTGCATGTGGGTGTATAAGGAGGAGGGCGACCCGACCCCGCAAGTCCAGAGCGTGACTTTCCCGCTCCGCGGCGACCTTGCAGCAGCGACGACGCTGGCCGATCTGGTCAGGGTGCAGATTCAAGGTGCGCACGAGGCTGGGAACTCCAATGGCGAGGAGTTGCCGGTCCTCATCCCGTTGTCGTTGTCGCTGTTGTTGTACTCCGCGGCGGGTGATCCCGAAATCGACTGGCCTCCCGCTGAGCAGATTTCTCGACCGCAGCAGATCCGCCGCGCCGAAATCGGCAATCTGGGATGGCGGACCGGCGCAGCGCTGCGACAGTACCGCCGGCAAGCGGGCGAGCGCACAGGAGATGTGGGCATTGCTGGATGGAGGCTCCCGCCTCATATCCGGATCGCCCATTGGCATCGAGTCCGCGTCGCCGAACGAGACGAGAGCGGCAACGTGACCGGAAACCGACTTGGCGCCGAAGGCATCGATTGGCACTACGAACTGCGCTGGTACCCACCGACGCCGGTGAATGCCGACGGTGGCATTGCCCCTGCAGTTCGAGATTTGAACTTAGGGCGATCTTGCTCGCCTATAAATGACGCGAATTTGAGATAAACCGTAGAGACAAGACTAATCGCATCGCCGCAGCTCAGGGGAGCGCGATAGGACACGAAAAGCGAGAACCTACAGGCGCCGCCGCGCGGGGGAAGTCCACTGGGTTGAGCACCGGTCGGTGTTGCGTTGTGGGTCTATTGCTGGTTCGTGCGGCGCTTGTCCGACCATGCCCGGTACCCCATCAACACGGCCAGGCCCCCGTACTGATCAAGCCCAGCCACGTGCCATGGATGGCGTTTACCACGAAGAGTGCCAGAAATAGCGCAGCCATCACTGCGAAGAAGACTGAGCTGTTCAGGCGGTTCCTCTTCACCCGCGTCCTCCTCTCCGTTGGCGTGCCTGGGTTGAGCATGCCAGTCATCATCCAGTCTGCAGTAGGCGCGAGGTGGATAACCGCCAGCGTCGCATGGCGTTGGTAGCATCGGCGTGGAAGGGCAGGCCAGCAAGGGGCCGGCCCGAGATCTCCGGAGGGGAGAAGGAATCATGAAAGTGGATTTGGCGGGTGTGTCGCCCGCCGCTGTCTGCATCCGGGAGGACGACATCGACGAGCCGCCGTACCTGTGGTCAGACTTGATCGCTCGTCGCAACGCGTTGAGTCTGCGCGTCGAGGACCTCGTGCCGGTGCTGCGTGTCGATCTGCGCAAATACCGTTCGCGGGAGACTGGTGCCTTGGAGGTCGGTCCGGAGCTCGTCGACGAGCTGATCGCGATGGAGGAGTTTGTCGCCGGCGAGGCCGCGCGCATTATCGCCGCGGCGCCGGCTGAAGGCACCGTGGTGCTGAGGGCTGTGGTCGACCAGGCCGAATTTGAAGACGCCCATCCCGACGCGCGCACTCTGCGGGATCTGGCGGCCTACCCGCTGTCGCTGCAGCATGTGGCCGTGGGGCGGGCCGCCGGGCAGTTGAGCCGGCACGGCCGCGTCGTTGAGGTGTACCGCGGTGAGCAGCGCGGTGACCTCACCGTGCGCCGGCTGGCGGCGGGCCTGCTCAAGGAGGAGACCGCTCGGTTACTCGGTGTGGATGCGAAGCGTTACGCCAAGTTCGAGCGCAGCACCGCGGCGCCGCCGGCAGGGCTGGTGGCTGAACTGCAGGCCGTTGACGACTTCATCGCTGCCAGCGCCGAGCAGCTCGAGGTGGCTGAGGTCGATGGCGTCAGTGTGGTGCTGATGTTTGACGACCAGGACGCGTTTGAGAGGACCTACCCGCAGGCCCGGACTAAGCGCGACGGCAGGGTCTATCCGCGCCGGGTGCATCGGGTGGCCGCCGCGCGCCGCGCTCACGAACTTGAGGCGGCCGGTGGCTCGGCCCGCATCGCCGTCGTCGACGCTCAGTGATCCCAGCGACCCCACCACCCACCCGGCACAGTGGTGGGGTAGTGGACGCTATAGCGCTGTGCTGCAACGGGTTCCGTAGCTAATTTTCTGTCGGTGCCGATTGATAGTGTTACTGGTGTACGGGCAAGCCGTTGGGGGCGGGCCCACCTCACCCGAAGGGGATTGTGAGAATGGTCGTCTATGTCGATGATGACGAGCCGGTCGCCGTCGAACAGCTAAGCCTGGATGAGGCGCAAATGATGTTGTCGCGCAGCGAAGCTGACTTGGTGCGTGCGTACAACTGGGCCCATGCGCAGTGCGTGCGTCAACAGATCGCAGAGCTTCGAGGGCAGATTGAGTGGCTTGAGTCGAAGGCGGTCGAGGCCGCATTGGAGGACGCCGCTGTGGAGCATGCCAGCGATTTGTGGGCCGACTACGACCGCGGGATTCTGGCATGAGCGCCGCTGCCGAGGATCACGCCCTGGTCGATGACGACGGTTACCCCACCGCGTGGGGGATTGCGGTGATGCGTGGTTTCTACGGCTCACCGCGGGCGCTGGTGGACCTGCTCGAGCAGGTGTGGTGGACCCCGGCGCTGATGACCGTTGACGAGTGGCTAGACGCTCAGTTGCGGACGGTCGTGCGGCTGTCGCTGGCGACGGGAGGATGGAGCAGCAACGAGCAGGTCATCGAGGCCCTCGACGGGTCGATGTTTCACCTGCGGTTCTGGCAGTCCAGCCATCGCGGCGGATTGCACGTCTACGAGGTGCCGAAGAGTGAGTGGGAGGTGGCGGACCAGCTCGGTGCGATTGCGACCTAGGTCGCCAGACTCGGCCAAGCTCGGGACGCTGGCTGAACTCCCCACCGCAGCCCCCGGGCCCCAC